>JAKAXN010000482.1 GCA_021816565.1 Actinomycetes bacterium | reverse complement strand
CGGGCACGTCGTCGAACTCCAGCCTGAGGGCCCGGGTCATCATGGCGTGCATGATGTAGAGGGAGATCACGTATGTGAGCTCCACGATCTGGCGGTCCGGGAGGTGGGCCTTCAAGGTGGCGAAGACGTCGTCGTGGACCCGGCCCCCCTCGAGGGCCAGGGCGTCGGTGTAGGCCAGCACCGCCCGCTCCAGCGGGGTGAAGACGTCCGACACCCCCCAGCTGGCGATGGCCCGGATCTTCTCCTCGCTCATGCCCAGGGCCCGGCAGGACTTGCAGTGCTGGGAGTACACGAACTGGCTGGCCATCACCCAGCCGGCCCGGGTCTGGCCCAGCTCCCGCAGCTCGGGGTCGACCGACACCCGGCTGTAGAGCAGGAAGCCGGCGTTGGCGTGGCGCAGGACATCCGGGGCGTTGGCGAACACCGTCCACCAGTCCCCCGGGGTGCCGGTGGCCGTGCCCGGCTCGGCCACCGGGTCGCGCTCGCCGAAGAGCAGGTCGTAGGTGGCGATGACCCCCGGGTCGGTCACCTCTGATCTGGGTACCTGGCGCAGTCGGGGCATGGAACCTCCTGTCTTCGAGGGCCGGGGCGGCCGCTCAGGGGACGACGACGACCTTCCCCATGGCCCGTCGCTCGTCGAGGACGCGCAGGGCGTCGGCGGCCCGCTCCAGCGGGTAGGTGGCCGACGTGTGCGGCGACAGCCGGCCGGACTTCCACCACTCCACCAGCTCCGCCACGTTGGCCCGGTGCCGGTCCGGCTCCCGGGCCACGAACGATCCCCAGAACACCCCCACGATGCTGCAACCGCGAAGCAGCGCCAGGTTGAGCGGGACCCGGGGGATCTGCCCGGCGGCGAAGCCGATCACCAGGAACCGGCCCTCCCACGCGGTCGACCGCAGGGCCGGCTCGGAGAAGTCCCCGCCGACCGGGTCGTACACCACGTCGGCGCCCTGCCCGCCGGTGAGCTCGCGCACCCGGCTCTTCAGGTCCTCGGTGCTGTAGTTGATGGTCTCGTCGGCGCCGTGCGAGCGGCACAGATCCAGCTTCTCGTCGGTGGAGGCGGCGGCGATGACCCGGGCGCCCATGGCCCGGCCCAGCTCCACCGCGGCCAGCCCCACCGCCCCGGCCGCGCCGAGCACCAGCAGTGACTCGCCCGGCTGGAGGCGGGCCCGGTCCTTGAGGGCGTGCTGCGACGTCCCGTAGCCGTAGAGCAGCCCGGCGGCGTCCTCGAAGGCGATGCCCTCGGGCAGGGGCACCGTGGTGTCGGCCCGCAGGCAGGCCAGCTCGGCCAGGCCGCCCACGCTGATGGAGGAGCCGAGCACGGCCTGGCCCTGCCGGAAGCGGTCCACCCCCTCGCCGACGGCGCGGACCACCCCGGCGACCTCGCTGCCGGGCACGAACGGCAGCCCCGGCTTGAACTGGTACATGTCGCGCAGCATGAGCAGGTCCGGGAAGGTCACCGAGCAGGCCTTCACCTCGACCAGCACCTGGCCCGGCCCCGGCACCGGCTCGGGGACGTCCTCGAGCTCGAGGACTTCGGGGCCCCCGAACCGCTTGCACACGACGGCTCTCACGGCGCCCGACCTTAAACCACGCCGCCGGCCGCCCGGCGGGTCACGCCGGGGTGACCCGCCCGTACAGGGTGGTCCGCTGCTCCAGGGTCCGCCCCAGCGGCTCGACGAGGGCGGCGAAGTCCGACTCCTCCAGGCCCTGGCCGTGCGACGCCCCCGCCGCCCTCGAGATGTTCTCGTTGACCAGCGTGCCCCCGAGGTCGTTGACCCCGGCCCGCAGCAGCTGCTGGACCCCCTCGACGCCGAGCTTCACCCAGGAGGCCTGGATGTTGTCCACCAGGCCGCGGTACGCGATGCGGGCCACCGCGTGCATCAGCACCACCTCCCGCCACGTGGGGCCCCGGCGGGCCCGCCGCTGCAGGTAGAGCGGGGCGGCCATGTGCACGAAGGGCAGCCCCACGAACTCGGTGAAGCCGCCCGTCTCCTTCTGCAGGGCCCGGGTGGCCACGAAGTGCCGGGCCCAGTGGCGCGGTGACTCGACGGCCCCGAACATGATGGTGATGTTGGAGCGCAGCCCCACCGAGTGGGCGGTGCGGTGGGTCTCCAGCCACTGCTCGGTGTTGATCTTGTCCGGGCAGAGGATGGCCCGGATCTCGTCGTCGAGGATCTCGGCCGCCGTCCCGGGCAGGGACCGCAGGCCGGCGTCCATCAGCCGGCGCAGGTAGTCGGGGAGCGGCTCGCCCAGCCGCCGGGCCCCCTCGGTCACCTCCAGAGCGGTGAAGCCGTGCACGTGGATGCCGGGCGCCGCCTCCTTCACCGCCCGGGTGACGTCCAGGTAGTAGTCCCCGTCGAAGTCGGGGTGGATTCCGCCCTGCAGGCACACCTCGGTGGCGCCCATGTCCCACGCCTCCCGGGTCCGGGCCGCGATGTCGTCGAGGCTGAGCAGGTAGGGGGTGCCGCGCAGGTTGAGCGACAGCGGGCCCTTCGAGAAGCCGCAGAACCGGCACTTGAAGGTGCACACGTTGGTGTAGTTGATGTTGCGGTTGTGCACCCAGGTGACGGCGTCGCCCACCGCCTCCCGGCGCAGATCGTCGGCCACCGCGGCCACCGCCCGCACCTCCGGGCCCCGGGCGCCGAAGAGGGTCTCGATCTCGGCCTCCGACGGCTCCTGGCCCATCCGCACGCCGGCCAGCACCTCTCCCACCGGGCCGCCGGCTGCGGGCCGGGCCCCCTCCGCTCGCTCCGGAACCAGCTGCTGCGGCTGGTGGTCGGCCCCCGAGTACCACTGGGTGGACAGGCGTCCGACCAGCACCACCTCCGCCCCGTCGCCGACGTTGCGGTACTCGCCGACCTTCTGCGGGAACACCGCTCCGGGGTCGTCGCGGGCCAGGCCCTCGGCGTCGCTGCGGTCCATGACGGCGAAGCGCATGGCCGGGTCCAGCCACCGCTGGGAGTCCCGGGCGAACTCCGGATAGATGGTCAGCCGGGGGGCCAGGGTGCGGCCCGCCGATTCGGTGGCCCGGCGCAGCCCGTCCAGGGACGGCCACGGCCGTTCGGGGTTGACGTGGTCGGCGGTGACGGGGGATACGCCACCCCAGTCGTCGATGCCGGCGTCGAGGAGCGAGGCGTAGCTGTCGGACAGGTTGGGCGGGGCCTGCAGGTGGACCTCCGCCGGCAGGATGGTCCGGGCCAGGGCGATGGTCTCCAGGTAGACGTCGGCCGGGCAGGCCGGCGCCCGGTGCATGGCCGTGCCGGCCTTGGGGAGGAAGTTCTGGACGATCACCTCCTGCACGTGCCCGTAGCGGGAGTGGCTGGCGGCGATGGCCTCCAGGGCCCGGACCCGGTCGTCGCGGTCCTCGCCGATGCCGACCAGGATCCCGGTGGTGAAGGCGATGGCCAGCTCCCCGGCGGCGTCGAGGGTGGCCAGGCGGCGGGCCGGTGTCTTGTCCGGCGAGCCCCGGTGGGCCTCCAGGTCCTCGCGGAGGGTCTCGAGCATCATCCCCTGGCTGGCGGTGACCGGCCGCAGGGCCGCCAGCTCGTCGGGCAGCAGGGCGCCGGCGTTGGCGTGGGGCAGGAGCCCGGTCTCCTCCACGACCAGCCGGCACATGGCCGCCAGGTACTCCACGGTGGAGCCGTAGCCGTGCTCGGCCAGCCACCGGGCGGCCACCGGGTAGCGCTCCTCGGGGCGCTCGCCGAGGGTGAAGAGAGCCTCGTGGCAGCC
>JAKAXN010000054.1 GCA_021816565.1 Actinomycetes bacterium | reverse complement strand
GAGAACCTGGAGCTCATGCTGGCCTCCGCCCTGGAGGCCACCGCCCTGCACTCCACCCCCCGCCTGGAGGCCGCCGACCGGGACCGGTGGTACGCGGCCATGGACGCGGTGTCGGCCGCGGCGTTCGCCACGTACCGGTCGCTGATCGACCAGCCCGGGCTGGCCGACTACTTCCACGCCTCCACCCCGGTGGAGCAACTCGGGGCCCTGCACCTGGGATCGCGCCCGTCGCGCCGGCCGGACGGGGCGGCCGGTATAGGGGGGCTGCGGGCCATCCCGTGGGTGTTCGGCTGGACCCAGTCCCGCCAGATCGTTCCCGGCTGGTTCGGGGTGGGGGCGGGGATCGCCGCGGCGCGCCGGGCGGGCCTGGAGCGGGAGCTGCTGGGCATGCGCATCGGCTGGCGCTTTTTCTCCAACTTCCTGTCCAACGTCGAGATGACCCTGGTCAAGACCGACATGAGCATTGCCCGCCGCTATGTCGAGAGCCTGGTGCCCCCCGAGCTCCAGCCCCTCTTCGATGTCATCGAGGCCGAGTACCGCTCCACCGTGGAGCAGCTGCTGTGGGTCACCGGCCAGGACGCCCTGCTCCAGCGCTCCCCGGTGCTGAGGCGGACCCTCTCGGTGCGCGACTCCTACCTGGCGCCCATCCACGACCTGCAGCTGTCGCTGCTGCGCCGCACCCGGGCCGCCCGGGCCGCCGGCGAGGAGCCCGGCTCGGACCTCCAGCGGGCCCTGCTCCTGACCGTCAACGGGATCGCCGCCGGACTGCGCAATACGGGATGATGGGCCCCGGCGCGTAACCGCCGGAACGGGAAGAAAAAGGGGGAAGGATCCAGTGTCGGAAATGCTCAGCACGCGCTCGGCGGCGGCGGTGGAGTTGGGCCCGCTGTCGGGGCGGGGACGGGACCTCGACGAGGCGGCCATGGTGGCCGCCCGGGCGTTCCACCACGACCCGTTCTTCGAGTTCCTCGACCCCAGGGGGGTGACCCGGGCCCGGGGCCTGGCCCTGTTCTTCCGCTCCACCATCGCCGCGGCCGCCGGGCGGGCCACCATCACCGGGGCCCGCCGGCCCGACGGGCGCCTGGTCGGCGTGTCGGTGGTGATCCCGCCGGGCGGCTACCCCCTGGCGGTGCCCGGCCAGGCCCGGGAGCTGCTCGGGGCCGGGCGGGCCATGATCCTGCGCCCGAGGGGGCTGATCCGAGGGGCGCGCTACCTGTTCGCCATCGAGTCGGCCCACATGAAGGACCCCCACTGGTACCTGCTGCTGCTGGTGGTGGACCCCTCGGCGCAGCGCTCGGGCATCGGGGGCCGGCTGCAGCAGGACATGCTGGCCCGGGCCGACGACGACGGCCTGAATTGCTACCTGGAGACCCAGAAGGAGGAGAACGTCCCCTACTACCGGCGCTTCGGCTACGACGTGGACCAGGAGCTGCGCCCGGTGGCAGGCGGACCGCCTCTTTACACGATGCGCCGCGCCCCCCATACTGAACAGCGTTAAGTCAGTTTGCGGTGGCGCCGCGCCACCGGAGGAGGGGACTTCGCACATGACCTACCGGGTGGAGGTCGACCAGGAGAAGTGCCAGGGTCACAACCGGTGCTACAGCCTGGCGCCCGAACTGTTCGACGTCGACGACCTCGGCACGGCTTCGGCCAGGGGTGACGGGCTGGTGCCCGACGATCTGGTCGACAAGGCCCGCCGGGCCGTGGCCAACTGCCCCGAGTACGCCATCACCCTCACGGAGGTGGCCCGGTGACCGGCCGCCACGCCCCCGTGTCGGACTGGACGACCGACTTCGACCACACCGACCCGGGCTGGGTCGGCAACCCCTACCCCATCTGGGAGCAGCTCCGGGACAAGTGCCCGGTGGCCCACACCGACCGCTACGGCGGGGCGTGGCTGCCGACCACCCACGAGCTGGTGTCCGAGGTGGCCTACGACACCGAGCACTTCACCTCCCGCTCGGTGGTGGTGAGCGAGATCCGCCCCACCGAGTTGGACCTGCCGGCGCCCATCGGGCTGGCCCCGCCCATCACCTCCGACCCGCCGTTCCACTCCATCGCCCGGAGGATGCTGCTGCCGGCGTTCGCGCCCAAGCCCATCGCCGCTCTGGAGCCGTTCACCCGGCAGCTGTGCCGGGAGTTGCTCGACGCCACGGCCGGCGCCTCCACCTTCGACGCCGCCCTCGAGTACACCCAGCACATCCCCGTACGGGTGATCGTGCAGATGCTCGGGTTCCCCCAGGAGGACGCCGACATCTTCCGCCGGTTCATCACCCAGGTGCTCGAGAACGTGGACCAGAGCGCCGAGGAGCGGGAGGCGGTGATCAACAACGGCGAGATAGAGACCTACCTCGACGCCCAGATCGCCGACCACCAGGCCCATCCCCGCGACGACCTGACGTCGTTCCTTCTCAACGCCGAGATCGACGGCAACAAGCTGATGCCCGAGCACGTGCGCGGCACCATGCTGCTCCTGATGATCGCCGGCATCGACACCACCTGGTCGGCCATCGGGGCGTCGCTGTGGCACCTGGCCCAGAACCCGGGCGACCGCAAGCGGCTGGCCGGCGAGGCCGAGCTGTGGGACAGCGCCGTGGAGGAGTTCCTGCGGGCCTACGCCCCGGTGACCATGGCCCGGCTGGTGGCCCGGGACTTCGACTTCCACGGCTGCCCGATGAAGGAGGGGGACTGGCTGCTGCTGCCGTTCCCGTCGGCCAACCGGGACCCGGAGGCCTTCGCCGACGCCGACCAGGTCCGCCTGGACCGGGTGGACAACCGCCACGCCGCCTTCGGGCTCGGCATCCACCGCTGCCTGGGGTCCAACCTGGCCCGGATGGAGCTGCGGGTGGCGCTGGAGGAGTGGCTGGCCCGCTACCCGGAGTTCGAGCTGGCCGACCCGGCTGCGGTGACGTGGTCGGGCGGGCAGGTGCGCGGACCCCGATCGCTGCCGGTGCGCATCCTGTAGGACCGACGGTACGGGACTCGGCGGCTTGGGCGGCCCCAGCACCGCCCAAGCCGCCCGTTTCGTCCCTATAGGAGGGATTCGCCGGCCGCCGGCCGCTTCCCTGCCGGCCCGTTTGCCAGACTTCCGGTCCATGACGCAGGAACAAGAGCCCAGCGGCCGGCCCGGCGACGACCGGGCCATGATGGCTCTGGCCCTGGAGGCGGCCCGGCAGGCCGGCGCCGCCGGCGAGGTACCGGTCGGGGCGGTGGTGACCGTGGCCGGCCGGGTGGTGGCGGTGGCCGCCAACCGCCGGGAGGAGCTGCACGACCCCACCGCCCACGCCGAGATCCTGGCCCTGCGGGAAGCGGCCGCCGGGCTGGGCAGCTGGAGGCTCTCCGGGGCCACGCTGTATGTGACCCTCGAGCCGTGCCCCATGTGCGCCGGGGCGCTGGTGGCCGCCCGGGTGGGCCGGGTGGTGTTCGGGGCGGCCGACCCCAAGGCCGGGTCGTGCGGATCGCTGTACAACCTGTGCGCCGACCCGCGGCTCAACCATGAGCTGCCGGTCACCGCCGGGGTGCTCGACGGCGAGTGCTCGGAGATGCTGTCATCGTGGTTCTCCGGGCGACGGCCGGCTAAAGGGGCCCGACCGGCGGGCTGAGCCCGCTCGCCGGCGCCACCCGCCCCGCTCGGTCCGCCACCCGCCCCGGCGGCGGGCTCGGCGAGGGTTACCGGCTGTTGCGGCGGCTCATGGCCTCCTGGGCCGCCGGGGAGCGGGCGATGTACTCCAGGGCCATCTCGGTGGAGAAGTCCTGGCTCGGGTGGTACGACGGCTTCATGTAGCGGGGCACCCGGTCGAACAGCTGCTTCAGGGTGGGCAGCCGGCCGTCGGATGCGGCCTTGAAGTACTCCCGCCAGCTGGGCGACCCGGCCGGGTAGCGGGGATCGTGGGCGGCCAGGTAGCGAACCCCCGTCACCCAGTACCAGGTGAGCATGGGCGCCACCGTGAGCATGGCCGTCACCCGCTGGGCCCACCTGCCGCCCACCGCCCGGTGGGCGTCGAAGACCAGGGCCCGGTGCTCGACCTCCTCGGCGCCGTGCCAGCGCAGCAGGTCGAGCATCTGGGGATCGGCGCCCAGCTCGTCCAGGCGCTGGTTGGTGAGGATCCAGTGGCCCAGCACCGCGGTGAAGTGCTCGATGGCCGCCACCGCGGCCAGGTTGCGCCGCTCCATCCACGCCCGCAGGAACGGAGGCCAGCTGCGGTGGTCCGGGGTGAGCACGTCGTTGAACATGTGCTCCAGCCGATCGGTGAATCCGGTGCTGTCGACCCCCTGCTGGTCCAGCGCCTCGAGCACCCGCTGGTGGGCCTGGGCGTGCCAGGACTCCTGCTGGATGAAGGGCCGCACCGCCTCGGCGACCTCCTCGTCGGTGATCTGGGGCCGGACCCGGTTGATCACGTCGATGAACCAGCTCTCCCCGGCCGGCAGCAGCAGGTGCAGGACGTTGATGACGTGGCTGGAGAAGGCGTCGCCGGGCACCCAGTGCGCCGGTGTCTCCGACCAGTCGAAGCGCACCATGCGCCGTTCGATCGGATGGCCCTCGACATGACCTTCGGGAACCGCGTCCAGGATCGTCATATCCACCTCCCCTTGGGCTTCCCGCCGGAAGCGCCCGTCGAGGCGGTGGTACCCAAACCCTGCGGGATTTACCCTACCGACGGTCGGCCGCTATCCGGCGCAGGCGCAGGCGCCCCCGCAGCCCCCCACCGGCCGGGGAGCCGGCGCTGGGGCGGAACCGGCGGTCGAGCGACCGACGGATGCGAACACCGAAAGCAGCCGGGTGGTGTCGGGATGGCCCTCCGGGCAGTCGATGGGCGCGGCGGCCTCGCTCATGGAGCGCCGGGCCTCGAATCGGCTGTCGCAGGTGCGGCACAGGTACTCGTAGACGGGCATCGCCGTAGAGAGTAGGCCCGCCGGCGACCGATCCCGGCACGCGGGCGCGCCGGTCTTGGAACGCCGCTGAAGAGGGTAGGACCGGAGGGTGGAACGAGGCGACGTTCCCTTCCAGGCGGAGGAAACCATCAGACTCCCGGCCGAGCCGGCCAGCGCGGCGCACGCCCGCCGGTTCGTGCGCGACTTCCTGAGGCGCTCCCCGCACGGGGCGCTGGAGGACGCCGCCACCCTGTGCGTGACCGAACTGGTGGCCAACGTCGCGGTGCACACCGACTCCACCGAGTGCCTGGTGACGGTCAGGGACGCCGCCGGCGAGGTTCTCATCGAGGTCACCGACGGCACCCGGGACCTGCCGGCGCCGGAGTCCCCGTCGCGCTACGCCGAGCACGGGCGGGGCCTGCAGATCATCGAAGCCCTGTCCGGCGAGTGGGGGGTGCGGCGCAGCTCCGAGCACTGCAAGTCGGTGTGGCTGCGCCTGCGCGACCGGCGCTGACGGCCTCCCGCGCCCGGCGTTCGGCCGGCGCGCCCGGCGTTCAGCCGGCGGTCTCGGCCATCACCGAGCCCAGCTTGGAGCCGTGCTCGGGCAGGGCCACGACCACCACGGTGGCGTCGGAGCGGGCCAGCACCTGCTCCACCGTGTGACCGAGGAACGGCCGGCCCTCCACCTGGCGGACGGTGGCCCCGAGGGCCAGCACGTCGGCTCCGGCCTCCTGCGCGGCGGCCAGGATCTCGTCGCCGGCCGAGCGGCCGTGGCGGACCACCACCTCCGGCTCGACGCCCATGTCGATGGCCGTCTCCCAGGCGCCGCGCAGCACGACCTGGGCGCCGCCCTCGGCGGCGGCCAGCTCCCGCCGGGGCGGGGCCGGGGGCGGGGCGGGGCGGGCCCCGGCACCCACCGTCGCCAGCGCGGCGCCGGCGCAGCGGCCATCGCCGTCGCCGCGGGTGACCACGTGGGCCAGCACCACCTGCGTGCCGAGCGACAGGCTGACGTTGCAGGCCACTTCCTGGCCGGCACGCGACGAGGGGGTGCCGGTGACCGGCACCAGCACCTTCTGGAACGCCCCGGGCATGGCCGCCCCGTCGAGGCGGGGCCGGCGCACGATGATGACCGGCAGCGGGCTGCGCATCAGCAGCTCGTCGAGCACGGGGGACAGCAGGTGGCCGCCCTCCGGCTCGTCGGCGGCGCCCACCGCGATGGCCCCGTAGCCCAGGTTGGCCTCGGCCAGGATCTCCTCCGCCACCGACTCCGAGCGCAGCCGGCGGTGCTCCACCGGGCGGTCGGCCAGCACGTCGAGGATGGCCTGCACCGCCGGCGGCACCTCCCCCGTGGCGGCGCCGCCGATGGACAGCACCGTCACCGCTGTCTCCTCCGGCCAGGCCGCGGCCAGCAACTCGGCGGCCACGATGGAGCTGCGGCTGCCCCGGCTGGCCAGGAGCAGCCGCTGGCCCCGTACCACCACGTTGCGCTCCAGCTGCTCCTCCCGACCCAGGCGCTCCTGCTCCTCCTCGGTGCCGGCCCACCCGCCCAGCGTCAGGCGCAGCAGCGGGGGGACGGCCAGCGAGGTCACCACCGACATGAGGATGATCACCGTGTAAGAGGCGGTGGTGAGCACGCCGATGCCCAGCCCGGCGGTGGCCAGCACCACCTGCAGGGCACCCCGCCCGTTGAGCCCGACCCCGAGGGCCACGATCTCCCGCCGGGGCAGGCGGGCCACGAGCCCGCCGATGGCGGCGCCGGCGAACTTGGCCACCACCGCCACCGCCAGGACGGCGCCGAAGGCCACCGCCACCGGGCCCCGCCCGAGGACCCCGAGGTCGACCTTGAGCCCGGCGGTGGAGAAGTACAGCGGGGCGAAGATGGTGGTGGTCATGGTGTTGAGCACCGACACCGCCCGGCCCAGCTGGAACCGGGACCGGCCGAGCGCCACCCCGGCCACGAACGCCCCCAGCGCCCCCTCCACCCCGAACGCCTGCATCACCGCCGCCGCCACCGTGGCGCCGACCACGCAGACGGTCAGGGAGCCGGTGACGTTGGGACCGTGGCGGCGGACCCGGCGCAGCGAGTGGTCGAATACCCGCTGGCCGGCGGTGAGGATCACGGCGCTGACGCCGGCCACCCCGACCAGCGCCACGGCCACCCGGCCGGCCGACCCGCCGCGGTTGCCGGCCAGGCCGGTGGCCAGGGCCACCAGCACGAAGCCCACGGCGTCGTGGGCGGTCCCGGTGGCGATGGCCATCTGCCCCACGTTGCGCCGGACCAGGCCCAGATCCGAGACGATCTTGGCGATGACCGGCAGCGACGTGACCGCCACGGAGCCGGCCACCACGACGACGAACGGGGTGATGGATGCGTGGGGCCCCTTGAGATCGCGGGGCAGGACCACCGCGACCGCGGCGCCGGCCGCCAGGGGCACCAGCAGGCTGGCTGCGGTGACGGAGGTGGCCGCCCGACCCAGCCGGCGGATGAGGGGTAGGTCGGTCTCGGCGCCGATGGCCACCAGGAGGCCCACCAGGCTGATGGACGTCAGGGCGGTCAGCGGGATGGAGCCCCCGGCTCCGGGGAACAGCCAGTGGAAGCCGGCCGGGTACAGGTGGCCGAACACCGACGGGCCCAGCAGAAGGCCGGCGGTCAGCTCGCCGGCCACCGCCGGCTGGCCCACCCGGTTGGCCAGCGCGCCCAGCAGGCGCGCCGTGAAGAGGAGCGACGCGATCTGCGTCCACAGGACCAGCAGGTCGTGGCTCGGCACGGTTGGTGATGCTTCCCCCGGCAGGGTCTGGACTAAACCGGACGGACCATCCCCCACACCAGGGCGAAGTAGCACGCCGAGGCGGCCACCACCGCGGCGTGCCACACCTCGTGGTAGCCGAAGGTCGCCGGCGCCGGGTCGGGGCGGCGGGTGAAGAGGACCACCACCCCGGCGCTGTAGAACGCCGCGACCGCCCCGAGCAGGGCCATCTGGGACCACGCCAGGTGGGCGGCCGCCCGGGGCAGGGTGACCGCCGCCAGCCAGCCCAGCAGCAGGTACAGGACCGCGCCGGTCCCGGCCGACCGGTCGAAGGCCGCGACCTTCATGGCCACCCCGATCGACGCTCCGGCCCAGGCGGCCACGCCCACGGCCTCGCCCAGGCCACCGCCGACGGCGTAGCGGCAGAACACCGTCACCGAAGCGGCGGTGAAGAAGTAGATGGTGGCGTGATCGGCCTGCCTCATCCGCCGCCGGGCCCGGGCGCCGAAGGGAACGAGGTGGTAGGCGGAGCTGACGGCGAACTGGGCGGTCAACCCCAGGGCGTAGAGGGCCACCAGCGCCGACGGCCGGCGGGCCACCAGGGCCACGCCGGCCGGGACGGCGGCCACCGCCGCGCCCAGGTGCAGCCGGCCCCGCCAGCGGGGGCAGCCGGCGCTGCCGGACAGGCGGAGCGAGCCGGCGGGGATGACCGGCGCCGGGGGGAGCGCGCGAGGGGGCGACATCGTCATCTGAACGTATGGCCGCATGGCCCTCATACAGGGTGTTTCGGCCGTCACAGCCGGGCTATGAGCCGAAGTTTCGCCGGGGCGCCCGGCGCGGTACGGATTTCCTTAACCTGGTGGCAACCTGGGGCGGTCCCCGCCGGTGTCCGGGCCCCGGCGCCGGGGTAGGAGGGAGCAGCATGACCGGAGTCATCCTCGCCGCCTGCGCCGCCGCCCTGCTGGCCGGTGCCGGTCCCATCTGGCAGCGGCGCCGGCTGCGACGCCGGATGGCCAGCCACTCGTCGGTCCTGCGGGATCTGGGCCGGACCGTCGACGAGGGCGGGACCGGGCCGAGCCGGCCACCGGGCCCCGCTCCGGCTCCGGCTCCGGCTCCGGCTCCGGCTCCGGCTCCGGCTCCGGCTCCGGCTCCGGCTCCGGCTCCGGACGGCGGTAGCCACCCGGCGGCCGGGCCGGCAGCACCTCAGGCCCGGGGCTGGACCGCCCCTCCCCCGGCCCCACCGGTGCTGCAGTTCGCCCCGGAGGCCCAACAGCGGGGTCGGCCGACGCCGGCGGGCGGAACCCCGGCGGTGGCGGACCCGGCGGTGGCGGACCCGACGGTGGCGGACCCGCTGGCCACCGGGCCGGCCGGGGCCGGGCCGGTCGGGCCCGGGCCGTCGAGGCGGGCCCGGCGTCTTCCGGGAGGCCGGCGGGGACCACGCCTGGCCGCCGCCCTCGGCGGCGTGGCCGCGCTGGCCCTGATCGCCCTGGCCGTAACCGCCCTGGCCTCAGGCGGATCCCGCCCCCACCAGCGGACGGCGGCCGCCGGGAAGCCGACCACCCCGCCGAAGGGGGCCACGGTGCCGGCCACGAGCACCACCACCGCCCCGCCCCCGGCCACCACCACCCCGGCCACCACCACCCCGGCCGGCGGGGGCCCGGCGGTGAATTCCATATCCCCCGCCGCCGGCACCGCCGGACAGACCGTCACCATCAGCGGGTCCGGCCTCTTCAGCCCCTCCGGGGTAATCACCGTCACCTTCGCCGGCGTGGCGGCCTCGGTCTCCTGCCCGAGCAGCACCACCTGCGTGGCCACGGTCCCCACCGGCGTGCCCCCCTCGCCGGCGGTGCCGGTGGTGGTCGACACCGGCACCGGCTCATCGGCGCCGGTCCCGTTCAACTACCCGTAGCGGCCATGACGTTTGATACATATTGCACCGATTTCGGGGCAATATGTATCACTCGATGAGCGGGGAGGCCGGGTCCGGGAACCCACCGGCGGGGGGTTACGCTCGTCGTATCCGACACCCAGGAGGTGACATGTCTCGGGGCGGAGACCATCACGTGATCATCAAGCGGTGGGGCCGTTCCCACACCGCCACCTGCCCCTGCGGGTGGAGCGGACATGCCTGGAACGACCTGCGCCCGGCCGAGGCCGATGCGTGGGAGCACCTCTACGGCACCGAGCGCATCGTGGACACCGCCGGCATCCCCGGCCCCGGCGAGGAGCTCATCGGGGGCCGCCCGGTGCTCCACCTCGACGGCCTGGCCGGCGAGGACCAGACCGGACCCGAGGCCACGGACACCCCGGCCGGGGCCTCCCCGGGGGACGTGGCCCGCCGGGCCCGGGAGCTGGCCGGCAGCCCGTCGCCGTACGGCCGTCAGGGCCCCACCGAGCTGTGGAACCTGGCCGGCGGGGACCGCGGTGTCGTGCAGGCGGCGGTGTCGGAGATCAGCGAGTTGCTGGCCGCCCACAGCCGGCGCAGCGCCGGGACGGCCGACGGCGAGTGGCTGGATCTGATCACCGCCAAGCGCCTTCTGGAGGAGTCGCTGCGCGAGTCGGGGGTCGGCAGCTACAGCCCCTGATCGGGCCCGGTGTTGTAGTCTCGATGGGCCGAGGAGGGATGCGAGAGCGGCCGAATCGGACGGTCTCGAAAACCGTTGTGTCCTTTGGGCACCGTGGGTTCAAATCCCACTCCCTCCGCACCGAGTGACGAAACCCCTGGTCAGCGCCCCGACCAGGGGTTTCTCACTCTCTCAGCTCAGCTGGCGGCGGCGGCCAGCGGGCCGATGTGCAGCACCACGTCGGAGCTGTTGGCGCAGCCCTCGCCGCTGTGGGCGACGAACAGCGCGGCGGTCTGGCCGGGCGGGTAGACCCGCAGTCCGTTGACCGCGGTGATCTGGCAGCTCGGGCCGTAGTTGCTGGCCACCACGATGCCCAGCGGGGCGGCCGCCGACTGGCCCGGCGACAGCGTCACCGGCGCCGCGGTCCCCGGGGTCCGGGTGGCGGCGGCGCCCACCTGGGTGCCGCTCGACCCGGTCACGAACGACACCCCCGGGTAGCCGGTCAGCGTGCAGGTGGCGGAGCCCTTGTTGGTCAGCACCAGGTCGTAGTAGACGGTGCCGGCCGCCCCGTTCGGCGAGCCCAGGGCGGCGGTGAGCGCCGCCGTCGGGCACGGCTGCGGGCCGGACGCCACGGTGGTGGTGCTGGCCGCCGCGGTGCTGGACGTGGTGGGCGCCACCGTAGTGGCCGGGGCCACCGTCACCGACGAAGCGGGCGGGACCGCCGTTGACGATGTGGTCGGGCCGGCCGCGTTGTGCGACGAGCTGCAGCCGGCGGCCAGGGCGACGACTCCCGCCGCGACCAACACTCCCATTTTTCCCATACCGGGGACACCTCCAGATAAAACGCCGTCCCACCGTAGGGCGTCGGGCGCGGGGCCTGGGACCGACCCGCCGCCGCTCAGGAGCGCAGGTCGATCTCGAAGTGCAGGAACTCCGGGTCGCGCCCGGAAGGGTGGAAGCCGGCGGCGAGCATCACCTTCTGCGACCCCACGTTGTCGGGGGCGGTCCGTCCGCACACCCGCTTCACCTCCGGGAAGCCGGCCGCCACCTCCAGCATCAGGCGCAGCGCCGCGGTGGCCACCCCCCGGCCCCGCACCGACTCCACCACCCCGTATCCGACCTCGACCAGCCCGTCGCGGGGCGGCCCGTGGAAGCCGATGCCGCCCACCACCTCCCCGGAGAGGAGGATCTGGTAGTAACCGAACGGGTTCGACCGGGACCCGCCCCCGAACGCCGGTAGCTGCCTCAGGTAGGCCAGGCAGGCCCGCTCGTCGCCGTCCATCGGGTAGCCGGCCGCCCAGGGAGGGTCGAGGCGGTCGTCCCGGCGGGCCCGGCTCACCCTCTTGGCCACCGCCCGCGTCGCCAGCTCGATGGATAGGTCCACCCGACCAATCATGCTCGAACCGGCACGGGAACAAAACGATCCCACCCCGTGGTTAGCGTCAGGGCTATGAGAGGATACGGCGGCCGCGGCGCCAGACGGGACCTGGCCGAGCTGAAAGCGGCCGGTGTGACCAAGGGCACCCCGGCGCGCATCTGGCGCTTCCTCCGGCCCTACCGGCTGCGTCTGGGCCTGTACCTCCTGGTGATCATCGCCGCCTCGGCGGTCGGGTCCCTGCCCCCGCTTCTGGTCAAGGACCTCATCGACCACGGCATCAACGGGAAGAACCTCCACGTCGTCGACGTCCTGGCCGCCGCCATGGTCGGTCTGGCCCTGGCCCAGACGGCGCTGTCGCTGGTCAACCGGTGGTTCGGGTCCGTCATCGGCGAGGGCATCATCTACGACCTGCGGGTCCAGCTCTACGACCACGTCCAGCGCATGCCCGTGGGCTTCTTCACCCGCACCCAGACCGGGTCGCTCATGTCCCGGCTGACCAACGACGTGCTCGACGCCCAGAACGCCGTGGGCACGGCGGCGTCGGTGCTGTCGGACCTGTTCACCCTGGTGGCCACGCTGGTGCCGATGTTCGTGCTGAGCCCGGGCATCACCGGCTTCGCCCTCGTGGTGCTGCCGCCTTTCGTGGTGGTGGACCGGGTGATGGCCGGGCGGATCAGCCGCCTGTCGCGCCACCGTATGCAGCTCAACGCCGACATGAGCGCCACCATGACCGAGAAGTTCAACGTGGCCGGCGCCCTCCTGGTAAAGCTGTTCGGCCGGCCCGACCAGGAGTCCCGGGAGTTCGCCGGCCGGGCCGGGGCGGTGCGCGACTCGGGGGTGCGCCTGGCCCTCCTGTCCCGCTACCTGTTCGCGGCCCTGTCGCTGGTGGGGGCGGTGGGCACCGCTGCGGTGTACTGGCTGGGCGGCCGGGAGGCGGCCACCGGGCATCTGGCGGTGGGCACGGTGGTGGCGCTGGCCGCCTACGTCACCCGGCTCTACTCCCCCCTCACCGATTTGGCCAGCACCCGGGTCGACGTGCTCGGCGCAATGGTCAGCTTCGACCGGGTCTTCGAGGTGCTCGACACCCCGCCGTCGGTGGCGGACCGGCCGGGGGCGGAGCCGCTCTCCGCGGTCCGGGGCCGGATCGTGGCCGACCGGGTGTGGTTCCGCTACCCGGCCGCGTCGGAGGTGTCGCTGGCCTCGCTGGAGCAGACCGCCGAGACGGTGGGCCGCTCGCTTCCGTCGGAGCCGGGGGCGTGGGTGCTGCGGGATCTGTCGTTCGTGGCCGAACCGGGCACCATGACCGCCCTGGTCGGCCCGTCCGGGGCCGGCAAGACCACCCTGTCGGGACTCATCCCCCGCCTCTACGACGTGGTGGAGGGGTCCATATCCATCGACGGGCGCGACGTGCGCGACGTGACCCTGGCGTCGCTCAGCGCCGCGGTGGGGGTGGTGAGCCAGGACGCCCACCTCTTCCACGACAGCATCGCCGCCAACCTGCGCTACGCCCGGCCGTCGGCCACCGACGAGGAGCTGGTGGAGGCCTGCCGGGGGGCCCGCATCCACGACCTGATCGCCTCCCTGCCCGACGGCTACGACACCGTGGTGGGCGAGAGGGGCTACCGCCTGTCGGGCGGGGAGAAGCAGCGGCTGGCCATCGCCCGGGTGCTGCTCAAGAACCCGGCCATCGTGATCCTCGACGAGGCCACCGCCCACCTCGACTCCGAGACCGAGCTGCTGGTCCAGCAGGCCCTGGCCGCCGCCCTGGCCGGGCGGACCTCGCTGGTCATCGCCCACCGGCTGTCGACCATCCAGGCCGCGGACCAGATCCTGGTGATCGACGACGGCCACATCGCCGCCCGGGGCACCCACGCCGCGCTCATCGACCAGGGCGGCCTCTACGCCGACCTGTACCACACCCAGTACCTGAGGAGCGCGGAGCCGGCACCGGGCGACGACGAGGACGCCCAGCTGCCCCAGTCGGCCTCGGCCTGACCGCCCCTTTCAGGGGTGGGGGTGGGGATGCGGGTGGGGGTGGGGGTGGGCCTTGGTGGTCTCCAGCCACCGCTGCAGGCCGGCCGCGTTGGAGTGGATGCCGTTGAGCGTCTCCAGCTTGGCCCGCTGGTCCTCGGGCACCCCCTCGAGCGGGCCTCCGAAGCGGGCCGTCAGGGCGTCGGTGATGTCCTCCCCGGCCCGCCACGCCCGCTCCGCGGTCTCCGCCCAGTCCCGCAGGGTGGACTCGGCCTCCTCCAGCAGCTCCCGGGGGCTGCCCAGCAGCCCGTAGTGGGCCAGGGCGATGCCGCTCGGGCTGCGGTCCCGGAACCGGTGCAGCGAGTTGACCGCCAGATCCAGGTCGAAGTCGGCCGGCGGGGTGGCCGGGCGCAGCACCCCGGCGTCGGGCAGGCGCACCCCCACGGCGTCGCCGGCGAAGATGATGCCGCTCTCGCTGTCGTGCAGGGCCAGGTGGTGCTTGGCGTGGCCGGGGGAGTCGATGGTGGTGAGGGTCCGGCCCGGGCCGATCACCACCTCTTCGCCGTCGGCGAGCACGTGGATGCGCTCGGCCGGGGTGGGGTCCAGACGCCCGTAGAGGCTGTCGAGCAGGTCCCCGTACACCTGGGCCGCGCTGCGGACCAGTCGCTCGGGATCCACCAGGTGGCGGGCCCCCTTCTCGTGCACGTAGACGGTGGCGTTCGGGAAGGCCGCGGCCACGTCGCCCACCCCGCCGGCGTGGTCCAGGTGGATGTGGGTGACCGCCACCCCGGCCAGGTCTGCGGGGGCCACCCCGTGGGCCTCCAGGGCCTTCAGCAGCGCCGGCACCGACGACTGGCTGCCGGTCTCGATCAGCACCGGGGCCGGTCCCTCGATCAGGTAGCCGGCCGTCATGCGCTCCCACCCGCCGAGGAGGGTGTCGATCTCCAGCACGCCCGGTCCGATGTAGGTGCCCATGGCCCGACCTTACGCCCGCCGGTGGACCGGCGGGGTGGTCACGGTCGGCCCGGGTTCTGGGGCTGGCGGCCGGTGAGGACGCCCAGGGCGGCGCCGTGGAGCAGGCCGTTGGTGCTGAGGGCGCTGCCGCCGTCGGAGCGGGCCTGCCCGGTGAAGTCGGTGAACCTCCCGCCGGCCTCCTCCACGATCACCTGCAGGGCGGCCAGGTCCCACAGCGACGCGATGGGGTCGAGGCCGATGTCGCAGGCTCCCTCGGCCACGAGCATGTGCGACCAGAAGTCCCCGAAGTTGCGGTCGGCATAGCAGCGGCGGGCCAGCTCCACGTAGGGCTGGGGGCCGCCCTCCCACGACGACAGGGCGTTGCCCGACAGGTGGGCATGGTCCAGGCCGGCCACCTTCGACACCTGGATGCGGTCCGGCTCCCCCGACGGCAGGTCGGCGGCCCAAGCCCCCTCCCCCCGCCCGGCCCACCACCGCCGTCCCAGGGCCGGTGCCGACACCACCCCCACGGTGACCTGCCCGTCGACCTCGAGGGCCAGGAGGGTGGCCCACACCGGGATACGCCGGACGAAGTTCTTGGTGCCGTCTATGGGGTCGATGATCCAGCGCCGGGGCCCCGACCCGGTGTCGCCGAACTCCTCCCCCACCACCCGGTCGCCGGGCCGCTCGGCGGCCAGGACGTCACGGATGTCCGCCTCCACGGCCCGGTCCGCCTCGCTGACCGGGGTACGGTCGGCCTTGGTCTCGACCTGCAGGTCCGCCCGCCGGAACGCCACCGCCGTTATGCGGTCGGCCCGGTCGGCCAACCGCAGCGCCAGCCGGAGGTCCTCCCCGGTGCCGGTCACGCCAGGGCCACCAGGTCGAGGTAGTCGTCGCTCCAGTGGTCCTCGACGCCGTCGGGCATCATCAGCACCCGGCTGGGGGCCAGCTCCGTGACGAACCCGGCGTCGTGGCTGACGATGATCATGGCGCCCGGCCAGCCGGCCAGCGCCGCGCCGATGGCGTCGCGCGACGGCGGGTCCAGGTTGTTGGTGGGCTCGTCGAGGAGCAGCAGGTTGTGCCTGCCGGCCACCAGCTGGGCCAGGGCCAGCTTGGTCTTCTCCCCGCCGGAGAGGGTGCCGGCGTCCTGGAAGGCCACGTCGCCGGTCAACCCGAACATGCCGAGCAGGCCGCGCAGCTCCGGCTCGGGGGCGGTGGACGCCTCCTGCATGTGCGACAGCACGCTGCGCCCCGAGACGATGCCCTCGTGCTCCTGGGCGTAGTACCCGGGGATCACCCCGAGGCCGGTCCGGAACGACCCCTCCTTGGGGTCCGCCTGGCCGGCCAGGATGCGCAGGAGGCTGGTCTTGCCGGCCCCGTTGAGCCCCATGATCAGCACCCGCTCGCCGCGGTCCACCGCGAAGTTCACGTCGGAGAAGATCATGGGGCCGCCGTAGGCCTGGCCGAGTCCCTCGGCCTCCAGCACCACCCGGCCGGCCCGGGGCGGCTCCGGGAAGCGGACCCGGTAGCGGTGGTCTCTGTGGCCGGGCCCGCTGACGGCACCGGACTGGAGCCGCTCGACCCGCTTGTCCAGGGACTTGGCGATGCGGGCCCGCTTGGCCGTCTGGTGGCGCATGGAGTCAGCCAGGTCGTGGAGCCGCTTGATCTCGGCCTGCTGGCGGTCGGCCAGCCTCCGGCGCCGCTCCTCGTCGGCGGCCCGGGCCTCCCGGTACTGGGAGTAGGTGCCCTTGTACTCGATCAGCTCCCCCTCGTCGAGGTGCAGCACCCGGGTGATGGCCTCGTCGAGCAGGTCCAGGTCGTGGCTGACCACCAGCAGCGCCCCCCGGAAATCCCGCAGGAAGCCCATCAGCCACGCCTTGGCGTCCACGTCGAGGTGGTTGGTCGGCTCGTCCAGCATCAGCACGTCGGTGCCGCCGAAGAGGATCCGGGCCAGCTCGACCCGCCGCCGTTCACCACCGGACAGCACCCCGAGGGGCCGGTCCAGCCGGTCCCCGGACAGGCCCAGCCCGGCCACCAGCTGGCGGACCTCGGACTCGGCGGCGTAGCCCCCCAGGGCGGCGAAGTGCTCCTCGGCCCGGGAGAAGCGGGCGATGGCCCGCTCGGTGGGGTCGTCCTCCATGGCCCGGCGCAGCCGCTCCAGCCGTTCCGCCGCCTCGTCGAGGCCCCGCCCGGACATGACGTGGTTGAGGCCGGTCACTTCGGTGACCTGGCGCAGGGCCCGGGGGTCCTGGGTGAGGAACCCGAGCCGCCCGTGCACCGACACCCGGCCCCCGGCCGGCTCAGCCGACTTGGCCAGCACCTTGAGCAGGCTGGTCTTGCCGGCGCCGTTGCGGCCCACCAGGCCCACCTTGTCCCCGGGGCGGACCATGAACGTGGCCGACTCGAGGGTCGTCCGCCCGCCGACCTCCACCTGCAGATCCCGGGCCTCGAGCATCCTTCCATGATGGCCGACCGGCCCCTCCGGGCGGTACCGCGTTTACGGCGCCGGCCGGGCCAGCGCCACGAAGGGGTCCAGGCTGGACGGGTCGGCCACCGACGCCACCGCCACCGCCTGATCCAGCGGCACGCCGGCCAGGATGCGCTTGACCGGCACCTCCAGCTTCTTGCCCGACAGCGTGCGGGGGATGGAGGCCACCACGTGGATCTCGTCGGGCACGTGGCGCGGTGACAGCTCCCGGCGCAGCGTGGCCCGCAGGAGCTCGACCAGGGCGGGAGCCTCGGAGGGCTCACCGGCCGCCACCACGAACAGCAGCAGCCGGCCCGGGCCGCCCTCGGGGTCCTCCAGGTGCACGGCCAGGCTGTCGGCCACCTCGTCGAGACCCTCGACCACCGAGTAGAACTCGGCGGTCCCCATGCGCACCCCGCCCCGGTTGAGGGTGCCGTCGGAGCGGCCGGTGATGACCACCGTGCCCCGCTCGGTGAGCGTGGCCCGGTCCCCGTGGGCCCACACCCCGGGGAAGCGCTCGAAGTAGGTGGCCCGGTAGCGCTCCCCGGAGGAGTCGCCCAGGATGCCCACCGGCATGGACGGCAGGGGGCGGGTGAGCACCAGCTCCCCCTCCCGGCCCACCACCGGCCGGCCGTCGTCGTCGAACACCTCCACCGCGGCCCCCAGGCACCGGCAGGAGATCTCCCCGGCCCACACCGGGTGCAGCGGGCTGGCCCCCACGAAACCGGTGCACACGTCGGTACCGCCGCTGAACGAGGCCAGGAGCACACCGGGGGCCACCGAGGAGTACACCCATTCGGCCGCGGCGCCCGGCAGGGGCGATCCGGTCGAGCCGAGCACCTCGAGACGCGACAGGTCGTGCTCGGCGCCGGGCCGGTCGCCGGCCTTGAGGCCGGCCACCAGGAAACCGGCCCCCACCCCACCGCAGGTCGTGCCGGTGGAGGCCATCAGCTCCCACAGCCGCCCGGCCGGGTCGCCGTCGTAGAGGACCACCGCCGATCCGACCAGAAGGCCCGACACGCAGAAGTTCCACATCATCCACCCGGTGGTGGTGTACCAGAAGAACGTCGACCCCGGCCCCAGGTCGAAGTGCAGGGCCAGGGCCTTGGTGTGCTCGAGGGTCATGCCGCCGTGGCCGTGCACGATGGCCTTGGGCTTACCGGTGGTGCCGGAGGAGAACAGGATGTACAGCGGGTGGTCGAACGGCACCGGCTCGAACACCAGACCGTCGGGGGTACCGGTCGGGGCGGCGAACGACGACCACGGCTCCCAGCCGTCGGGGGCCCCCGCCGAGGGGTCCAGGTAGGGAAGCCACACCGCCCGCTCGAGCGTGGGCAGGCCGTCCCGGATGGCGCCGGCCTCCTCGAGGCGGGACACGGACCGGGACCCGTAGCGGTAGCCGTCCACCGCCACCAGCACCTTGGGCTCGGCCTGGGCCAGGCGGTCCAGGCTGCCGCTCACCCCCATCTCCGGGGCGCAGCAGGTCCACACCGCCCCCAGGCTGGCGGCGGCCAGCATGACGGCCAGGGTCTCGGGGATGTTGGGCAGGTAGCCGGCCACCCGGTCGCCCCGGCCCACCCCGGCCCGGACCAGGCCGGCCCGGACCCGCCCCACCAGGTCCCGCAGATCAGCCCAGGTGAGATCCCGGTCCGGGCGGGTCTGGGACCGGGCCAGCACCGCCGGCTGGTCGGCCCTCTCCGGCGGGAAGCGC
>JAKAXN010000053.1 GCA_021816565.1 Actinomycetes bacterium | reverse complement strand
GTGCGGGATGCCGGCAAGCTGGCCGGATTCTCATTCTGCACCCTGGAGCGCATCGGCGGAACCCCGTGCCTGCTGTGGGGTCTGGCCTCGGTCAAGCGCAACGCCAAGCGCGATCAGGTCCTGAAAGCCATCGTGGCGGCCCAGTTCCGCCGGGCGGTGCTGGCTTTCCCGGACGAGGACGTGCTGATCGGGACCCGCTTCATCGACGCCGGGGCCTTCGCCGCCTTCAAGGGCCTCGAGGACATCTGCCCCCGTCCCGGCCACAAGCCGAGCGGCGAGGAGCGAGCCTGGAGCCGGCGCCTGGCCAAGCGCTTCGGGGCCGAGGGCCGCATCGACGATCGGACCTTCGTGGTCACCGGCGACGGCAACTCCGCCGGTGTGTTCGATTTCTCCGTGGCCAAGCCCGAGACCATCGAGCCTGAAGTCGCCGCCCTCTTCGAGGCCCTCGACGGGGACCGCCACGACGTCCTGATCGGCTTCGGGTGGGCCATGGCCGAGGATCTGGCCGGCAAGTACGCCCCCTGATACCGCTGCTCGGCGGTCCGGTTGAGAGGCGGTTCTGGCGCACCGCTGCGCTAGCCCGGCCCCGGCCCTCCGGGCCGGGACAACGAGGCTCCCTCCGCTCTGCTCCAGCCCCACTTCCCGCTCCCGCCGCTTTCTGGGGGGAGGGGGGAGATCGAACTTCTGGTCACGCCTCGAGGTGTGAGTAAGGGGAGGGACGGGGGCGGTCGCAGAGGCTGACCGCTGTCCGGCCCGTCAGGGCCGGGCCGTCAGGCTGTGCGACCGGCTACGGCCCATCCGTCAGGCTGGGCCCGGGGGTTACTGGCGCCGGAGGAGGGTCTCCACGACCTTGTGGCAGCGCCCGTCGATGGGGGCGGTGAGAGCCACCACCAGGCGGTCCCCTTTGTCGGCGGTCATGAGGGCCCGGCCGTGGCGGTCCATGTGGCCGGCCACCGCCCGGTCCAGGCACGGCAGCTCCCGCTGGTGGCCCTGCCACTCGAAATGGCAGGCCAGATACGGGCCCTCCCGGCGGAAGGTGACCTTGCCCTCCGGCTCCACCACGGCGATGGAGGGATGGTCGCCCCGCCGCTCCCAGAACGGGATGGCGGTGGCGCTGATACCCAGCAGGGGCTGGCCGTGCGGGTGCAGGAGTTGCCGCAGCATGCGCTCGCAGCGCCGCCAGGCCATGTGGTCCACCACCCGGGGGGCCTCGGTGAGGGCCAGGGCCTCCGGCTGGGCCGGGTCCGGGACGGTGTCGGGATCTCCGGCCAGCGTCACCTCGACCACGTCGTAGGGGCGGGGCCGGGACTCGGCCTCGACCGGCGACCAGGCCCGGACCAGGGCCCCCGAGGCCAGATCGATACCAGCGCAGTGGAAGCCGTCAGCGGCCACTACCACCAGCTGCAGGGTGGTGCCGGCCGAGACGTCCACTCGGGGCAGATCCTTGAGTACGGGATGGAACTCAGGCGCAGTGCTGGTCGACACGGAATCTCATGATTATCGAAAGGCGGGTGGGGACGGGTGGATGGTCTCCAGTTCCGACGCCAACTCCGACGGCTGCGAAACCGGGGCGTGACAAGCATAATCCCGGCACACGTACGCCCGGCCGTCACCCCCCCGCTCATCCCTGCCCTCCCACAGGGGGGATCCGAACGGCTCCCCCCAGGCCCACACCGCGGCGGGCAGATACCGGCTGGTGACCACCGAGACCAGGTCGGGCCGCTCCCCGGACACCACCACCTCGGTCAGGCCTCTCTGCATGATCGAGGCGGCGGCGACCATCCCCGAGAAGGCCGCCGGCGCCGCCCCCAGAGCCGGGGCCATGGCGTCGACCACCGCCTCGGCCCGGATCCCGAAGCGGTCCTGGCCGGTCAGCGCGGACAGCCGCAACAGAGCGGTGGCGGCCACCGAATTGGTGGACGGCAGCGCCCCGTCGTGGGTGTCGACCGGCGAGGCGATCAGCGACTCGGCGTCGCGCCCGGCGGTCACGAAGGCCTCCGCCCCGTCGTCCCAGAACAGGTCGAGCAGGGCCTCCGCCGCCGACACCGCCTGCTCGATCCACCGGGCCCGGCCTGTCGCTTCGGCCAGCCGGGTGAACGCCTCCACCAGCCAGGCATGATCCGACGCATAGGCCAGCGGACGGGTCGCCCCGGCGGCTCCCGCGCCGGCCTGCCAGCTGCGCAGCCAGCGACCGTCCGGCCGGCGCAGGGAAACCAGAAGGAACTCCGCCACCCGCTCGGCCTCGGCCACCCAGTCCGGTCGGTCCATGGCCGGCCCGGCCTCGGCCAGGGCGGCCACCGCCATGGCATTCCACTCGGTGAGAACCTTGTCGTCGAGGCCGGGCCGGATCCGCCCGTTGCGCCGGTCGAGCAGGGCCCGCCGGCCGGCCTCGACGGGCTCGGTCCGGGCCAGCTCACCCCGCTGGGGGCGAATCAGTATGTTGCGGCCCTCCCAGTTGCCGGCGTCGGTGACCCCGTACCAGTCGGCCACCTCCGGCCCGGCCACCTCCAGCACCTCCGCCCGGTCCCAGACGTAGAACCGACCTTCCACCCCCTCGCTGTCGGCGTCCTCGGCTGACGCGAAGCCGGCCCCCTCGATGGCCATCGGCGGGCTCAGCAGGTAGGCCAGAGTCTCCTCCACGACCTGGCGGTACCGGTCGAGGCCGGTCGCCTGGTAGGCGTGCAGGTACAGGCGGGCCAGGAGGGCGTTGTCGTAGAGCATCTTCTCGAAGTGGGGGACCAACCACCGCCGGTCGGTCGAGTAGCGGGCGAAGCCCCCGCCCAGGTGGTCGTAGATCCCCCCGCTGGCCATGGCATCGAGGGTCGTGACAACCGCCTGTAGGACGTCCGGACGGCCGGATTCGGCTCCGGCCATGAGAAGCGTCTCGACCACGGGCGGCTGGGGGAACTTCGGTGCCCGGCCGAACCCGCCCCATTCCGGGTCGTGGCGCTGCATGAGCGAGTCGGCCGCCCGGGCCAGGAGCTCGGGCGCGCGGGCCGCCCCGGCGTCCCCCGAAGACGCCCAACTCCGGCTGGGCAGGGCGGTGCCGGCCCGCACCGCCGCCGACAACTGGCCGGCCGCCTCGTCGAGGTCGGGCCGCCGATCCCGCCACAGGGTGCCGACCTGGTCCAGCAGCGGCAGGAACTGGCCCTTGGGGAAGTACGTGCCGCCGTGGAAGGGCCGTCCGTCGGGCATCAGGAACACCGTCATGGGCCAGCCCCCGCTCCCGGTCACGGCCTGTACCGCCTCCATGTAGATGCTGTCGACGTCGGGGCGCTCCTCCCGGTCCACCTTGATGTTGACGAACCCGGAGTTCATGGCCGCCGCCACCTCCCGGTCCTCGAAGCACTCGTGGGCCATGACATGGCACCAGTGGCAGGCCGAGTAGCCCACCGACAACAGGATGGGGACATCCCTGGTCTTCGCCGCCTCGAACGCCTCCGGCCCCCAGGGGTACCAGTCCACCGGGTTGTCGGCGTGCTGGCGCAGGTAGGGGCTGGTCTCCTGAGCGAGGCGGTTGGTCGTCACCGTCCCAACCTACCGACCGGCACGCCGACGGGCGGCCGCCGGCCACGGTGCATCTGGGCATCAGGCAGCCAGGTAATTCGCCGCCGATCGGTCTTCCCCCGCCGGGCTCCTGGAGCCGAGCCGGCGTTGGTTCGGGCGTCGGGAGGCCACGAGGAACGCCAGGGCGGCGACTGCAGCGACGATGGCGATCCTGCCGGCCAATCCGAGCTCGGCCCTCATCCAGGCCAACCCGTAAGCGGGGTGGTGAAGGATGAGCTCCGGGAAGCCGATCCAACGGGGCGCGAACTCGACCGCACCGACCACCGATTTGGCGGTGACGGGCGGAAGGAAGACGTCCGGCGAGTTGAGGGGGTTGTCCCCCTTCGTCACCATGTCGCCGTTCGGCTTCACCGCTATGAGCCGGTGGGCCCAGATGAGGCCGTTGGCTTTGAACTCGATTACCTGGCCGACTCTGTAGTGGGACCGGTGGACGACGAAGATCTCCGACCCCGGGGGGATCGTCGGGTACATCGAGGGGGTGGTCACATAGCTGTGGTTGGTGAAGAGGGCGACCGCCGAGAGGGCCGCAACGACTGCGACGGCGAGTCCGGCGAGGGCTTTTCGGATCATGGGTTCCTCCGTCGACCGGAGTGTGGGCGGGCCGATCCCGCCCACGCTCCGGCCTGGTGGCAGTCGTGGTGACTGCCGGAAGTGTCAGCTGTTGCTGTTGGCGACGTACCCGCCGCTGTCGGTCCCGGCGATGTCCTGCAGGTGCAGGGTGTAGGGGACGGTGACCTCGGCACCGTTCCAGTCGTTGCCGGCGGCTTGGGCCAGCGTGAAGCTGACGTCCACGGTCAGGGCCTTCGTCCCCGCCGGGATCCCGGAGTAGAGCGGCAGCACGTGGCCCATCAACGCCGACTCGGTGTAGCTCCTGGTGAAGTGGAGAGATGGGATGTCGATGTTGAGCGTCAGATCCGCCGGATTCGGGTTCCCGGAGGTCCCCGCCCGGTTGATGCTCCAGTTGCCGCCGAGCAGATACATCGCGGTCGGCGCGTTGCTCGAGCTGGGGTCGACGGTGACGGGATTGGGGTCCGTGACCGTCTGCCCGGGCAGGAGCCCGGCGAGGCTGAAGGTGCCGCTGGTGAGCTGGAGGCCCACGTGGTCGGCGGTCACGGTCGCAGCCCCGGACTGCTCCGAGGTGAAGGCGGTGCTGACAGCCGAGCCACCGAACAGCAGGCCGGCGGTGCCCCCAGCGGCGACCAGAGCGATCAGTCCCTGCTTGATCTTCATCGAGTTACCTCCGTTATAGGAGAGCGCCGGTTTCGCCCCTGGCTCCCCACCCGCCGTACGCGGCGACCAATGTGTCGGGTGGATCGCGGCCTCGCTCATGGCCGGTACCGTCCGGCCACAGCACCAGCGTCCCCCCGACCCTCCCCGACGCGAATCCTCGAAATTGATGAAATCGGGGCGGGCCCGGCCCCGGCCGTCCGCGGTTCGGGGTCAGTAGCTGAAGCTGGTGTGGGAGAGGACACCGGGGAGCCGGTGGACCGAGCAGGACAGCTTCAGGCTGCCCGGGACGATCTCCACCCGCCCGACGCAGGGGAGCACCTCGAGCGGCGGGGCGGACAGGCTGAAGGTGATCTGGCCGGGGACGGTGACCGTGATCACGCGTGACTGGACGGCCGCGTAGGCGGGCAGGCTGAGCCCGCCTATTCCGACGCTCCCGCTCCCCAGGGTGATGGGGAGCCCGATGCTCCGGTCCAGGGTCCTCTCGTCGAGGGTGGCCGTCACGGTGGCCTGGCGGAGCCCGTCGATCATGACCCTGCGGTGCAGCAGTGGGTCTCTCCGCATGTGCAGGTCGTCGATGTGCAGCTCCACGTCGCTGAAATCGAGGGAAGCCAGATGGAAGCCGTTGAAGGCCAGCGGCCCGGCCGGCAGATTGCCCACGTGCACCGACAGCTCCGAGATCGTCCCGGATGCGGCGAGGTGGGCGAGGAACGGAAAGGAGGAGATTCCGACCTGCGCCTCAGCTCCGGGCAGTTGCTGGTCGATCCGTTGCGCCACCGCACTCTCCACCTGGCCGCGGGCCCACCAGCCGACCCCCACGACGGCCACCGCAGCCACCGCCAGGAACGCCAGGGCGGCCGCGGCCAGCCGGTGCCAGGTCACCGCCAGGGGTCGCCTGCGGGAGTTCACTGCTCGTGGGGTGACGAGGACAACACGGCGAATTTACGGTAGTAAGGACCGGTGGTGACCCGGACGGCGGCCCGTCGGGACCCGGGCCGGACGTCGGTCGGACGGGCGGCCCGGGCGATCAGGGCCGTGAGCGGGGCGCTGCTCGTCGCCCTCGCCGCCGGAGCCTGCGGCACTTCGTCACTGGCGGCTCGTCCGGGCCGGCCCGCCTCGGCCGCGGCGGCCCCCGTCACCGCGGTGGCGGCCACCACCCCTCCGACGTCGCCGTGGAACACGATTCCCCGACACGGTGTGGGCGCCCGACTCGGGCCCTGGCAGCTCCGGAACCGCTTCCTCGTGCTGGCCGCCCTGGGCGATCAGGGGCTGGCCACGCTCAGGCGACCGGGGAAGTCTGCGACCATCGTGTTCCGCGGGGATCTGTCGGTTCCCCCTTCCCTCCGCCGGCAGGGATGGGGCCACGTCGGCGACCCCGACAGCTGGCACGGGTACCTGTTCGACGCCTACCAGGACTCCCCGCCCACCACGCACAAGCTGTTCGAGGTCACCACCCCGGCCGGTGCGACCTACCAGTTCGTCCACCGGCTGGATCCGGGCGAGATGCCCAACAACTCCTTCGTGGCGGTGACCCCCGACGGCCAGTGGATGGTCTCGGGGGAGTGGGGCCGGATGACCCGCCTGCTGGTGTTTCCGGCCCCGATCACCAACCGGTCCGTACCGGCCCGTGCGGCGGTCGTCGGGATGGCCGCCACGATCAACCTGGACCACCCGGTACGCGACGTGCAGGGCTGCGCGTTCTACTCCCCGACCGAGTTGCTCTGCTCGTCCACCGACCCGGGGACCGACCTCTGGCCCACCCCCGACCAGCTCCTGCGCATAACGCTGGTCAGGCCCCTGGACGGGGCCGCCGAGGTTGGTCACGTCACGTCGCTGGGCGAGCTGCCGCAGGTCAGCGACTGCCCGGGATCGTATGAGGTCGAGGGCATCGACTACGACCGCGGCAGCGGGACGCTCCGGGTGGAGGTTCTCCCACCGGGCAACTGTCAGTTGTCAATCGCCGTCTACGAGTACCGCCGGGTCTCCGGAGGCTGAAGCGCCTGCCGGTCGCTGCTCGGCGCTGTTGTGCCGATTTGGCGACGTACGGGTGTTTCGCCGGGCTGCGGACTTCCTCCGGTTGTTCGAAATTTTAGGAAACGACCCTAGGACCCGGCTCGGGTCCGTCGCTAGGTTGGACCCGAGCGGACGTAGGGGCAGGCGTGATGCGGATTTGTCGTACCCAGGGCCGTTACCGCGGCCCGGACAGGCGGAAGAGGGTGGAGCGGCCACCGGCCGTACCGCTCACCGAGATGGTCAGGCACTCCGGCCTCATCCTGGTCGGGGTTATGGTGCCGACCGTCCTGGTGTGGCGATCGGAGGCCGGTCTCCCGGCCGTTGCCGCCGTGTGGCAGTCGTTGGCCGGTATGGGCTTCGTCGCCGCTGGTGGGACGCTCATCATCTCCTGGAAGGTCGGGGGACGGGCCGCTCCGGGGTGGTTGGGCATCGGGCTGGTCGACATGGGCGTCCTCACTCTGGCGTACAGCCGGCTGGACGCCCTGACCACCGGGGCGTCGCCGCTCGCCAACCCGTACGGCCGGCTGATTCCCGCACTGTTCGCCGCCGTCCCGATCCTGGCCGCCCTCGGATCCGCTGAGGTCGAAGCCCATCTGAAGCCGCTCCATGCCGTGGTGGTCAGCGTTCCGGTGGGGCTGTTCTCGCTGGTCCTGCTCGGTGTGGTCACCGGCTGGAACGGCGCCGGCCCGGCGACCGTGGCGGTCACCCGGGCCGGCGCCGGGCTGACGTGGCTGGTCCTGGCCTTGCTGGCTCTGGTGACCCGCCGCCGCAACCCGGCGGTCGGTGTCTGGCTGGCCGGCGTCCTCCTGGTCATGGGCCTGGCGCAGGTCCTGGCTGCGGCCCTCGGCATCGGATGGATCAGCTCCGTCCTGATGAGCGGGGGGTACCTGGCGGGGGCGTCCCTGGGTCTGACCGCGGGAGTATGGGAGCTGCGCTGGACCCTGAGGGGTCAGGAGCGCTACAGCCTCGACCTGCGCTCGGTGGCGAGCCGGCTGCATCAGGAGCTGCAGGCGGAGAGGGCCGGGCTGGACGAGCAGCTGCACGACCTGCGCAACGCGGTGGCGGGCGTCCGCCTGGCCGACGCCACCCTGCGTCGCCACGCCGGCCGACTCGACGAGGTGACGAGGGCCCGGCTCGCCGACGCGGTCAGCTCCGAGCTGTCCCGGCTCCAGGCGCTGATCGAGCCCCACCCCGCGGTGGGCCGGGCACCCCAGCTCCTCGGGGAGGCTTTCGGGCCGGTGGTGGCCACCGCCAGGGCCGCGGGCATGGACGTCCGCGTGGACCTGGGCGGCCTGTGCGCGTGCGGGGACCGCGGTGCTCTGGGCCAGGTGCTCCAGAACCTCCTGGCCAACGCCCGCCGCTACGCCCCGGGATCGCCGGTCCGCATCGTGGGCCGCCGGCGCTCCGACCGGGTGGAGGTCCGCGTCGTCGATCACGGTCCCGGAGTTCCCGCCGATGAGCGCGATGCCATCTTCGGGAGGGGCTTCCGGGGAAGCACGGCGGCCCGGCAGCCGGGGAGTGGGCTGGGTCTGTACGGCGCCCGCCGCCTGGCGACGGAAATGGGCGGGGCGCTGTACGTGGAGGAGGCGGCCGGGGGAGGGGCCTGCTTCGTGCTGGATCTGCCGGCCGCCCTCCGACGGCACCCGGAACCCGGTGCCGGCCGTTTCGCCATCCCGGCAGGGCTGCCTGCGGCGACCTCCGGGACGCGGGCCTTCGGCCGGTCGCTGCGGTGGTCCGCGGGACCGTCCCGCACCGGGGAGAAGGTCGAGCGGTGACGATGACGGGCCGGAGAGGCCCGGGCGGGGCCGATCTGCTCCCGCCGGTGGTGGCGGTCGTCGATGATCACCGGCTGCTGAGGATCTCGCTCACGGCGGCGCTCCAGGCCGAGGGATAGGTGGTGGTGGCGCCTGCCCTCACCGATCTCGGCGATGTGGCCCACGTGCTATCGACCACCCGGCCGTCGGTGGCCCTGCTGGACCTGGACCTCGGCCCGTTCGGCCGCGGCGAGGAGCTACTGCCCGTCCTGACCGGTGCCGGTACCAGGGTGCTCGTCGTCTCCGGGCAGCGGGATGAGGCCGTGGTCGGCGGCTGCATCCATGCGGGAGCCTACGGAGCGGTACCGAAGACCGCCGGTTTCGACGAGTTGCTCGAGGCGATCCTCGCCACCCTCGCCGGTCAGCCGGTCCTGAGCCTTCAGGAGCGGGAACGGCTGGTGGGTGCCTGGCGCCGACGGGAGTCGGATGTCGCAGCAGCCCTGGCTCCGTTCGAGCAGCTGACCAGGCGGGAGGCGGTCGTGCTGGGCATGCTGATGGAGGGCAAGCCGGTGGAGCGCATCGCCGGCGATTCCTTCGTGTCGGTGGCCACCGTGCGTATCCAGGTCCGGTCCGTCCTGTTGAAGCTCGGGGTCAACAGTCAGCTCGAGGCGGTCGGCAAGGCCAACCGGGCCGGATGGTCGAGCCACCCGGAGCCCTGGTGAAGAAGATGCCCCATCGACAGCACCATGGCCGAGTTCTGGGAGGTGGCCATCATGCCTGCGGCGATACTTTCCACCTCAGGTGGGGCCGAATCCGGTTCCGGCTGCCGCGCAAATTGCCACTTCGGGTAGAGAAGGCCCGTCGGCAGGGGCGCGCCTCGTTGCGTAGGGCTACTGTGCGAAGAGGGTGCGCCAGGAAGCGATGCGGCCCCCAGGGAGACAGCGTGGAGAGAGGCAACGCTGATGAGTACCCCGCCGGACGCAACGGGGACGGTGGCCGGGGTCCGGGCGGTCCGGTCGGGGAGTGGCTCGAGGCCCGATCGCTCCTTCAGCACGTCGGCCACGCGATCATCGCCACCGACATGCCCGGGGTGGTGCACTACTGGAACACCGCAGCCGAGGCTCTCTACGGCTGGAGCGCAGCCGAGGTCGTCGGGCGCAACATAGCCGACGTCGCAGTGCCGCAGATCAACCGGGCCCTGGCCACGGAGATCATGGACACCCTGCAGGCCGGCGGAAGCTGGTCGGGGGCGTTCACGGTGCGGCGCAAGGACGGCTCCACCTTCCCGGCCCTGGTGACAGACACCGCCATACGGGACCGGTCCGGGGTGCCGGCCGGCATCGTGGGCGTGTCGGTGGAGCTGGGCCAGGCGGTGTGGCCCCTGCTCCAGCGCTCTTCGGATGCCGCGCTCATACTCACCCGCGACGACCGGGTGACGCTGGTCAGCCCGGCCGGAGCGGTCCTTTTCGGCTGGACCGAGGAGAAGGTCCTCGGCCGGTCCTTCTGGGAGTTGCTGCACCCCGACGACGTGGCCGCGTGCCAGGACCTGTACCGACGAGCCGTCGGAGCCGGCAACGGGGCCTCCCCGGCGGAGTGCCGGGTGGCCCGCTTCCCGAGCGGGTGGGCCTGGGCCGAGCTGGTGGTCACCAACATGCTCGACGACCCGTCCGCCCGCTACGTGGTGTGCAACCTGCGGGACGTGACCGACCGCCATCACGACCGGGAGCAGCTGGTCCGGCTCACCGAGCAGCTCCAGACCGCCCTGACCACCAGGGTGGTGATCGAGCAGGCCAAGGGCATCGTGGCGGAGCGGCACGGGGTGGGCGTCGACCAGGCCTTCGAGATGTTGCGCCAGCACAGCCGGTCCCACAACGCCCGCATCCATGACGTGGCCGCCGCGGTGGTCAACCTGGGCCTGCAGATCTGACGAAGCGGCCCGGACCCGGGCCCCCGACCCGATCCGGAGCGGTCAACCCCTTGTCCCGGGCCGTTCGGCCCTTTAGCATCATGGGCAGGGAAGCCCCTGACCCCGGCTCCTGCTACGCCTCCCGTGACCCCGGCGGCCACATCGGAAGAGAACGTCTGGCAGAAGGGGTTCAATGAGAGTCGAGCACGTCTCGAAGGCTGGGGGCGGGGGAGCCACCCTTTCCCGTTCCGCCACTTCCGCAGCGGCCGGCTCCGAGGGGCCCCGGCCGTCGTCGGATCTGGCCACGACCATCGTCGAGTTGGCCCCCGACGGGATCCTGATCGTGGACTCGGAGGGAGTGGTCACCTTCGCCAACCCCGCTGCCTCGGGGATCTTCGGCTACACCCGCGACGATCTGGTCGGGCTCCCGGTGGAGGCGCTGGTGCCGGAGTACCTGAGGTCGGCGCACACCTCCCACCGCCGGGGGTACCGGGCCGCCCCGCAGCCCCGCCCCATGGGCCGGGGCCGGGCCCTGGCGGCCCGCCGGTCCGACGGCAGGGCGGTACCGGTCGACATCAGCCTGTCGCCGGTGAGCCTGGGCGGCCGCTCGGCGACCATCGCCGTCGTCCGCCACGGGTCCCACGGCCCCGAGCGGGAGGCCGAACTGCGGCGGCGGGTGGCGGTCCAGGAGGACGAGCGCATCGCCGCTGAACTCAACGACCGGATCGTCAAGAGGCTCTTCCTGGCCGGCATGAAGATCCAGTCGGTGCTCAACCTGACCGATCAGCCGGTCTCGGAGCGCCTCAGCGAGAGCGTCGACCAGCTCGACACCGTCATCCGGGAGATCCGCCACACGGTCTTCGCCGGACTGCTGCCCGACGCCGACCCGGACGGCTGCGACCCGCTCGGGCGCTGAGCGGCCGGGGTGTCAGCTCCGCACCACCACCACCGGGCAGTGGGCCCGGGCCACGCAGTGCTCGCTGACCGAGCCCAGCAGCATTCCGGTGAACTCCCCGTGGCCCCGGCTGCCGACCACGAGCAGGTCGGCCCGGCCCGACGCGTCCACCAGCGACGGCGCCGGGTGGCCCTGCACGACGGTCTGGGTCACCGCCACGACCGGGTCCGGCCCGAGGGTCTCCTCGACCGTGGCTGCCAGCAGCTTGCGGGCGTTGGCTTCCAGGTCGAGACCCTCCGGGTAGGGAACCCAGTAGACCGCCGTGGGGACCTCCCACGACATGACGGCCGCGATCTCGGCCCCGGTCATCTGGGCCTGCCGGGCGGCCCAGCGCAGCGCCTTACGGGAGGACTCGGAGCCGTCCACCCCGACGACGATGACCCCGCTCCGCCCCGACGCATCCTGGGGGTTTCGACCATTTGTCATGGCCCCATCCTGGGCGTACCGGGGCCGGGACCATCAGGGACTTTGGTCCCTTCCCGCCTCCGGCCGCCCGGCGGCGCCGCCCTTATCCGGCCGCCAGGTGCTCGAGCAGGAGCGGCCCCACCCGCTCCGCCGCAGCGGTGGGCAGCCAGTGCGACGCGCCCGGCAGCACCTCGAAGCGGTAGCGGGCCTCGACGTAGTGGCCACACCGCTCCGCCGAGTAGCGGCTCAGGTAGTGGTCGCCGTCGCCCCAGGCGTAGAGCGTCGGTACCCGCACCGCCGGCAGCGGGTCCCCGAGCCCGAACGGCAGGGCCCGGTACCAGTTGATGCGCGGGGTCATCTCCGCGGAGGAGGCCATCCGCTCGGCGTAGCGGCGGGCGGTGGGCCCGTCCAGGCCGTCGCGCTCGAGGCCGGCGGCGGCCCTCCGGGGACCGGCCAGGCGCAGGGCCAGCTCCGGCAGGGCGGGCACCTGGAACGCCAGCATGTACCACGACCGCAGCAGCTGGCTGCTGCGCAGGGCGGCGTCGCGCACGGCCCCGGGATGGGGTACCGACAGGGCGGTCAGGGTCCGCACCCGGTCCGGGTGCCGGCCGGCCAGGTCCCACGCCACCACCGCGCCCCAGTCGTGGCCGATCACGTCGAAGCGGTCCACACCAGCGGAGTCGGCCAGAGCCAGGACGTCGCCGCTCAGCTTGTCGATGCTGTAAGAGCGCCGGCCGGCCGGCCGGGCGCCGGGTGAGTACCCGCGCTGGTCGGGCGCCAGCACCCGGTATCCGGCCCGGGTGAGCCGGGCTGCCAGAGGACCCCAGCAGTGCCGGTCCTCCGGGAAGCCGTGCAGCGCGATGACGGCCCGGCCGTCGGCCGGGCCGTCATCGGACACGTCGAATACCAGGCTGTCCCTGGTAAAGGAGAGCACGTCAGTCGTCGTAGATGAGAACCCCGCGGATGTTCTTGCCGTCGCGCATGTCCTGGTAGCCCTGGTTGATGTCGCCGAGCTTGTAGCGGTTGGTGACCATCCCCTCGAGGTCCAGCTGGCCCAGCCGGTAGAGGTGCAGCAGGTGCGGGATGTCGTAGTGGATGTTGGCCGAGCCGAAGATCGTGCCGACGATCTGCTTCTCCATGAGGGTCAGGTCGCACAGGTTGAGGGTGACGTCCATCTCCGCCATGGGGTGGATGTTGGTGACCACCACCCGGCCGTGCTTGGCCGTGATCCCCATGATCGAGGCCATCATCGAGCCCTGGCCCACGCCCATGGCGCAGATCACCTTCTGGCACATGGTTCCCCACGTCTCGGCCCGGATCAGCTCCGTGGCCTCCTCGACCGAGGAGTAGGTGTGGGTGGCCCCGAACTTGGGGGCCAGCTCCCGCTTCAGCTGCACCGGGTCGATGGCGAAGATCCGCTCGGCGCCGGCCAGGCGGGCGCCTTGGATGGCCGCCGCCCCGATGCCGCCCACACCGATCACGGCCACGTTGTCGCCGGGCTTGATATCGGCCGCGTAGACCGAGGAGCCCCACCCGGTGGTGACGCCGCAGCCGACCAGGCAGGCCAGCTCCAGCGGGATGTCATCGAGGATCTTCACGCACGACATCTGGTTGACGACGGTGTACTTGCCGAAGGTGCCGAGGCACACCATGGTGTTGATGTCCTGGCCGCGGGCGTGGTGACGCGACGTCCCGTCGAGCTGCAGGCCCATGAGCAGGGCCGCGCCGTTGTCGCAGAGGTTGGAGTGGCCCTGGGCGCACGACGGGCAGTGACCGCAGGCCGGCACGAAGCCGAACACCACGTGGTCCCCGGGCTTCAGGTTGCTGACGCCGGGACCGACCTCCTGCACCACGCCGGCGCCCTCGTGGCCGCCGATGATGGGGAAGATCCCGCCCAGGTCACCCGTCACCAGGTGCTCGTCGGAGTGGCACATTCCGGAGGCGGCCAGCTTGACCAGGACCTCGCCCTCCTTGGGCGGGTCCAGCTCTATGGGCTCGACGCTCCACTTCTCGTTCAGGCCCCAACATATTGCGGCTTCGGTCTGCACTGTCCCTCCCGTGCTCAGGTGCATCGGACTTCGTCGGATCGGCCCAGACCCTAGACCAGAACCTGTTGCAGACGGGAGTTGGGGCGCCGGGTGGTCAGCCCGCCGTCCCGCTCAGCGGGCGACCGGCTTGAAGGCCCGGTCGAGGCGCTCGCAGACCTCGTCGTCGAGAGCGGCCAGGACCTCGACGGCGTCCATGTTCTCCCGGACCTGTTCGATCCGGCTGGCTCCGGTGATCACGGTCGAGACGTGGGGGTTGCGGGCGCACCAGGCGATGGCCAGCTGCCCCGGGGTGCAGCCCAGATCCGCAGCCACCGCGGACAGCTCGGCCACCGCCTCGTTGGCCTTGCGGTCCGTGAGGCTCTGCTGGAGCCATTCGTAACCGGGGAGGGCGGCCCGGCTGCCCTCCGGGATGCCGTCGGCGTACTTGCCGGTGAGCAGGCCCGACGCCAGCGGGCTCCATGTGGTGAGGCCCAGCCCGATGTCGTCGTAGAGGCGGGCGTACTCCCGCTCCACCCGCCGCCGGCTGAGCAGGTTGTACTGCGGCTGCTCCATGACCGGCTTGTGCAGGTGGTGGCGCTCGGCGATCTCCCACGCGGCGCGGATCTCGTCGGCCGGCCACTCCGAGGTCCCCCAGTAGAGGGCCTGGCCCCGCTCGACCATGTCCGACATGGTCCACACCGTCTCCTCGAGGGGGGTGTCGGGGTCGTTGCGGTGGCAGAACACCAGGTCGACGAAGTCCAGCCCGAAGCGCTCCAGGCTGGCTTCGATGGCCTGGCGCAGGTACTTGCGGTTGAGCGTGTTCTTCATGTTGGGCCCGTCGTGGAGGCCCCAGAACAGCTTGGTGGACACCACGTAGGAGTGGCGGGGCCAGCCCAGCTCCCGGATGGCCTCACCCATGATGCGCTCGGACTCACCCCCGGCGTAGGCCTCTGCGTTGTCGAAGAAGTTGACGCCCGCGGAGCGGGCGGCGTCGAGGCACTCGGCCGCCCCCGAGCCGGCGAGCTGGGGCCCGAAGGTCACCCAGGATCCGAACGACAGAACGCTCACCTGCAGGCCGGAGCGGCCCAGGCTTCGGTAGGGCATGTCCATAGGGGTCAACCTACCGGCCGGACCGGTCAACCCGGCTCGGGCACCGTCAGCTCCTCCCGGCGGATCTTGCCGATCGACGTCCGCGGCAGGCTCGACGCGATGACCAGTTGCCGGGGCGCGGCGAAGCGGGCCAGCCGCTCACCCACCAGGTCCCTCAGCTCCTCCAGCCGGGGCGGGCGGGCGGGGTCGGCGGGGACCACCCAGGCCACGACCCGCTGCCCCCACTCGGGGTCGGGACGGCCGGCGACAGCCACCTCGGCCACCCCCGGGTGGCTGCGCAGGACCTCCTCGACCGGCGCCGGCCAGATGTTCTCGCCCCCGGAGATGATCATGTCGGTCACCCGGCCGTGGACGGTCAGCCGGCCGTCGCCGTCGAAGCCGCCCACGTCCCCGGTGGCGAACCAGCCGTCGGGGTCGAGGGGAACGGTGCCGTCCCGGTAGCAGCGCAGCAGCATGGGACCGCGCAGGCGGATCTCCCCGCTGGCCCCGTCCACGTCGACCTCCACCCCCTCGAGCGGCAACCCGTCGTAGACCACGCCGCTGCCGGTCTCGGTGAGCCCGTAGGTCGTGACCACGTTCGACGCGAGCTCCGCCGGGGGGGCCGACCCGCCGAGGACCACGGTTCGGAAAAGGTCGGCCGGGGTGCGCTGCAGGGCGGTGGCCACCAGCGAGACCATCACCTCGGGGCCGGAGAGGGCCCTCACCGCCTCGGCGTCGAAACCCGGCAGCACGTCGCACCGGGTGCCGGTGCAGAGGCTTCGGGTGACCACCGACAGGCCCCCGACGTGGCTGAGGGGCAGGCAGGCCAGCCAGCGGTGCCGGCCGGGATCCACGCCGAGACGGGCGGAGGTGGCCCGGGCCGACGCCGCCACCGCGTCGTGGGTCAGCACCACTCCCTTGGGGGCGCCGGTCGTGCCGCTGGTCGCCATAACCAGGGCGTCGCCCGGCTCGACCGGGCGGCCCCCCTGGAGGGCCCGGCAGCCGTCGGGGCCCACCACCCGGGCCGGCCCGAGAGCGTCGAAGAGGACGGCCCGGGCGGCGGGTGGGAGCCGCTGGTCCACCGGCAGAGCCGCGTCGCCGTCGTCCCACACCCGCCGCAGGGCGTCCACGAACGGCTCGCCCCCCGGGAGATCGATTGCCACCAGTTCCGGCACGACAGGTAGTTTGCCAACCGGTGAACGGTCCGAGACATCCATGGGTGGCCGGGGCCCGGCCCCGGACCCTGCCCGCCTCCGCGGTGCCGGTGGTGGTGGGCACGGCAGTGGCCCACGCCGGAGGGCAGGTCATCTGGTGGCGAGCGGTGACCGCCCTGGTCGTCTCCGTGGCCCTGCAGGTGGGCACCAACTACGCCAACGACTACAGCGACGGGGTACGTGGCACCGACGACGCCCGGGTCGGCCCGGTGCGCCTGGTCGCCTCCGGCCTCAAGGCGCCGGGGGCGGTCAAGCGGGCTGCGTTCGCCGCCTTCGGGGTGGCCGGGGTGGCCGGGCTCCTGCTGGCCGCCTACGCCGGGTGGTGGCTGATCCTGGTCGGGGCCGCGTCGATCGCCGCCGGCTGGTTCTACACCGGCGGCCCGCGGCCCTACGGCTACGCCGGGTTCGGGGAGCTGTTCGTGTTCGTGTTCTTCGGGCTGGTGGCCACGGCCGGGACCGCCTACGTGCAGATGGAGCGACTCACCGCCCTGGCCGGGCTGGCCGCGGTGCCGGTCGGCCTGTTCGCGGTGGCGCTCCTCGTCGTCAACAACCTGCGCGACATCCCCGGTGACACTTCCAGCGGCAAGCGGACCCTCGCCGTGCGCGTCGGAGCTGCAGCGACGCGCCGGCTGTTCGTCGCCTGCATCCTGGTGCCGTTCGTCTTCGCCCTCGGGATGGCTCCCTACCGGGTCGGGTCGCTCCTGGCCCTGGCCGCTCTGCCCATCGCCCTCCCGCCCGTGCGCCGGGTGCTGGCCGGGGCGGCCGGGCGCGACCTCATACCCGTGCTGGGCGACACCGGCCGGACCCAGCTGGCGTTCGGGATCCTGCTCGCCGTGGGACTCTGGCTGTGAGCGCCCTCAACCCAACCAGGACGTGACCGCCGCCAGGAACGGCTCCGGGCGCTCGAGATGGCAGGCGTGGCCGGCGCCGGGAACGATCTGCAGCTCGGCGTTGGAGCCGATGGCGGCGACCATCCGCCGGGCCAGGGCGCAGTACTTCGGGTCGAGCTCGCCGGCGAGGATCAGCACCGGCATCGGGAGCTCGCCCAGGCGGTCCCACAGCGGTTCCTGCGTGCCGGTCCCGGCCAGCCGGAGGCTGGACGCCAACCCGGCCGGGCTGCCCTCCAGGCGACCCTCCATCTGGTCGGCGTCGGCGGGAAGGGACCGGAACAGCGGCTGGGCCAGCCACCATCGCAGGAACCGCTCCAGGCCCTCGGTCTCGACCCGCTCGGCCAGGACCTCGTCCGAGCGCCGGCGCTCGGCCCGCTCGTCCGGGTCGGCGATGCCGGCGGTGGCGCTGACGAGGACCAGGCGCTCGACCGTGGCCGGATGGCGCAGGGCGACGTGCAGGGCGTAGCGGCCCCCCATCGAGTATCCCAGCCAGGCGGCCGGGCCTCCTTCGGCCTCGACGGTGCGGGCCATGAGGTCCGACCCGGTCTCCAGGTCGGCCGTGACGCCGGCCGAACGGCCGTGGCCGGGAGCGTCCAGGGCCACCACCCGGTACCGCCCGGCCAGGGCGTCGCCGACCGGGCCCCACGCCCGCCCGGACTGGGTGAAACCGTGGACCAGCACCAGCCGGGCGCCCGAACCCCGGGCGTCGTAGTGAAGCGGGGGAGCGAACGCCATCGGAGGATCCTGGCATGACGCACACACCTGATGTCCAAGCGGCCTTCTGCGCGGTGCTCTGCGACGAGTGGGCCCGCTGCGGCGTCACCGACGCGGTGGTCGCCCCGGGATCCCGCTCCACCCCTATGGTGGCGGCCCTGGAAGCCGAGAGCCGCATCCGGGTGCACGTGGTGCTCGACGAACGGTCGGCCGGCTTCATGGCCCTGGGCCTGTCCCTGGCCGCCCGGCGCCCGGCGGTGGTCGTCACCACCAGCGGCACCGCCTCGGTCGAGCTGCACCCGTCCGTGGTGGAGGCGTCCCAGGCCGCGGTGCCGCTCATCGCCGTGACCACCGATCGCCCACCCGAGCTGCACCACGTCGGCGCCCCCCAGACGGTCGAGCAGCACGGCCTGTTCGCGGCCGCCGTCCGCTGGTCGGTGGACCCCGGAGTGGCCGACGCCGACACCGCCGGAGCGTGGCGGCCGCTGGCCTGCCGCAGCGTGGCCGAGGCGTTGGGCCGGGCAGCCGCCCCCGGCCCGGTGCATCTCAACCTACCGTTTCGCGAACCTCTGCTCGGCGTCGCCGGCTCGGTCGACGCCCCGGCCGGCCGGCCCGACGGCGGCCCGTGGCACGGGGTGGTCCCGGCCCCGCCGGTGGCGCCGACCGGGGCGGTGGACGCCGTCGCCGCCGTGCTGTCGGCCCACGCCGGGGGCCGCGGCCTGGTGATCGCCGGCGAGGGGTGCGGGGACCCGGATCAGGTGGCGGACCTGGCCGCCCGGCTGGGATGGCCGCTGCTGGCCGATCCCCGCAGCGGGGCCCGGCTCCCCGGGGGTCCGGTCGTGGCCGCCGCCGACCTGCTCCTGCGCGCGGACCCGGTCCGGGGCTGGACCCCCGACGTGGTGCTGCGCCTCGGCGCCCCGTGGGCGTCGAAGGTGATGGGCCAGTGGCTGGCCGCCCTCGGCCCGGGCGTGCCCCAGGTGGTGGTGGACCCGGCGGGCCGGTGGCTGGACCCCGACCGGCGGGCCTCCCACCTG
>JAKAXN010000481.1 GCA_021816565.1 Actinomycetes bacterium | reverse complement strand
CCGATCTACCCAGGAGGTGGCGGGAGCCTTCGAGGAGCTGATACGGCGGGCCCCGACCCAGTGGCACCTGCTCCAGCCGAACTGGCCGGGCGACCTGGGCCCGCAGGCCGGCGGCCCGTCCGGGAGTAGCCTGTAGCGGTGCGGGTGGGACTCGTCTGCCCTTACAGTCTCACCCTGCCCGGTGGGGTACAGGGGCAGGTGCTCGGCCTGGGCCGGTCCCTGCAGCGCCAGGGGATCGACGCCCGGATCCTCGGGCCCTGCGACGGACCGCCCCCCGACGCGTCGGTGATCCCGCTCGGCAACTCCGTCCCCACCGCCAACAACGGGTCGGTGGCGGCCATCGCCCCCGACCCGGCGGCGGCCCTGCGCACCATACGGGCCCTGCGCGACGAGGCGTTCGACGTCATCCACATCCACGAGCCCTTCGCCCCCGGGCCGTCGCTCACCGCCATGGTCGCCGCCACCGAGCCCAAGGTGGGGACGTTCCACCGGTCGGGCCGCAGCGGATGGGTGTACCGGCTGCGGCCCCTGGCCCGGTGGTGCGCCACCGGGCTGGACCTCCGGGTGGCGGTGTCGGAGGAGGCCATGGCCACCGCCCGCGAGGCCATCGGCGGCGACTACGAGCTGGTGTGGAACGGCATCGACGTGGACCGCTACCGCCAGGCCGACCCGTGGCCGACCGACGGGCCCACCGTCTTGTTCGTGGGCCGCCACGAGCCCCGCAAGGGGCTGGCCGTGCTGATCGAGGCCATGGGCCTGCTGGGGCCGGACGTGACCCTGTGGGTGGCCGGGCGCGGCCCCGAGACGGATCGGCTGAGAAGAGCGGCGTCCGAGGACCGGCGGGTGCACTGGCTGGGGGCCATCAGCGAAGAGGAGAAGATCCGCCGGGTCCGCGGCTGCCACGTCCTGTGTGTCCCGTCGCTGCACGGGGAGAGCTTCGGGGTGGTGCTGCTCGAGGGCATGGCCGCGGCCACTCCGGTGGTGGCATCGGACATCACCGGCTACCGCAACGTGGCCCGCCCCGGCGTGGAGGCCCGTATGGTGCCCGCCGGCGACCATGCGGCGCTGGCCAAGGCCCTCGAGGCGGCCCTCGAGGGCGGCCCGGAGACCGCCGGGATGGTGGAGCGGGGCCTGCAGAGGGCCGCCACCTTCTCGATGGACAGCCTGGCCCGGCGGTACCTGGAGCTCTACGACCGGGCCGCGTCGCGCTAGTCGCCGGCCGATTTACCCGCAGGGCGGCTGCGACGCCTACCATCCCATCGAAATGAGCGCGCCGGACCTCCGAGGATCACGCCCCAGGCCCGCCGGGGGCGGACTGTGACGCCCCGCGCCCGGGCGGCGGCCGCGGCCGCCCCCTTCGCCGCCGTCCCGGCCGTGGTGCTCGGGTTGATACTGCTCTTCACGGCGGGCTGGGTCGCCGCCGTGGTGGCCCTGGTGGTGGTGGCGGCCGGGCTGGCCGGCTGGGCCCGCCTGGCGGGGGACCGCCTGGTCGAGTCCCGCCTGGGCGGCCGGCTGGCCGATCCCCGCCGGGAGGCCCGCTTGTGCAACCTGGTCGAGGGGCTGAGCACCGGGGCCGGGGTCCGCCACCCCCGCCTCATCGTCGTCGACAGCCCCGGGCTCAACGCCATGGCGTTCGGCACCTCGCCGGGGCGCAGCGCGGTGGCCGTGACATCGGGTCTGCTGGCCGAGCTGGAGCGCATCGAGCTCGAGGCCGTGCTGGCCGAGGAGCTGTACCTGATCCGTCACCAGGAGATCCTGCCGGGCACCGTGGTGGCCGCCACGCTCGGAACCACCCGCAGGGCGGGGATCCGACCCGACCACGACGCCACCGCCGACCAGGGGGCGGTGTCGCTCACCCGCTATCCCCCGGCCCTGGCCTCGGCACTGGAGAAGATCGAGCGCAAGGGCGCCGTGGTGGCCGGCCAGCCGGCGTGGAGCGCGCATTTGTGGCTGGCGGACCCCCGGCCGGGGTCGCCCCCGGCGCCCGGCCGCCTCCCGCTGGCCGAGCGCATCGAGGCCCTGCGGGAGCTCTGACCGGCCCGGGCCATCAACCCAATCCGCAGCCCGGCGGCGACCGTACAATGGTGACCATGGCTTCCCCCCGAGAACCCCGCGTCACCGGCACCGACCTCGTCAAGAGGGGCATGGCCGACATGCTCAAAGGCGGCGTCATCATGGACGTCGTCAACGCGGAGCAGGCCAAGGTGGCCGAGGACTCGGGTGCGGTGGCGGTCATGGCCCTGGAGCGGGTACCGGCCGACATCCGCCGCGACGGCGGGGTGGCCCGGATGAGCGACCCGGCCCTGATCGAGGAGATCAAGGCCGCGGTGTCCATCCCGGTCATGGCCAAGGCCCGTATCGGGCACTTCGCCGAGGCCCAGGTGCTGCAGTCGCTCGGGGTCGACTACGTCGACGAGAGCGAGGTGCTCACCCCCGCCGACGAGATGCACCACATCGACAAGTGGTCCTTCACCGTCCCGTTCGTCTGCGGCGCCACCAACCTGGGGGAGGCACTGCGGCGCATCTCGGAGGGGGCGGCCATGATCCGTTCCAAGGGCGAGGCCGGCACCGGCGACATCAAGGAGGCGGTGCGCCACCTGCGCTCCATCCGCGGTGACATCGCCCGCATCACCCAGGCCGACTCGGCCGAGGTCTACCAGTGGGCCAAGCAGCTGCAGGCGCCGGTGACCCTGGTCAAGGAGCTGGCCGAGACGGCCAAGCTGCCGGTGCCGCTGTTCTGCGCCGGCGGGATCGCCACCCCGGCCGACGCGGCCCTGGTGATGCAGCTCGGCGCCGAGGCGGTCTTCGTGGGCAGCGGCATCTTCAAGAGCGCCGACCCGGCCCGCTTCGGCCGGGCCATCGTGGAGGCCACCACCCACTACCGTGACCCCGAGATGGTGGCCAAGGTCAGCCGGGGCCTGGGCGAGGCCATGCGGGGCCAGGAGTCCAGCCAGGTCGAGACCAGGCTGGCCGAGCGGGGCTGGTAGCCCCGCCGTCGGGGCCGGGTCGTCAACGGACCGGAACGTCGGCGCCCGGTAGGATGGGCCGCCGTGGGAAGGATTCCGCCAGGTGACCGGGTCGCAACCGTTGGTCGGCATACTCGCGCTGCAAGGAGCAGTCGGGGCCCACGCTGAGGCCTTCGCCTCCCTGGGAGTGGAGGCGGTACCGGTCCGCGCCCGATCCGACCTGGACCGGGTCGACATGCTGGTCCTGCCGGGCGGCGAGTCCACCACCATGTCCCTGCTGCTCGAGAGCTCCGGCCTGCTCGAGCCGGTGGCGGCCCGGCTACGCGACGGTATGCCGGCGTTCGGAACCTGCGCAGGGATGATCCTGCTGGCCGACGAGGTCTTCGACGGCCGCCCCGACCAGCACCAGCTGTCGGCCATCGACATCAGCGTCAGGCGCAACGCCTTCGGCCGCCAAGTGGACTCTTTCGAGACGGACCTGTCGGTCTCGGGCCTCGACGGGCCGTTCCACGCCGTGTTCATCAGGGCCCCGGTGGTGGAGCGGGCCGGGCCGGACGTGCAGGTCCTGGCCACGGTCACCGGCTCCGACGGCACCGAGCGCCCGGTGCTGTGCCGCCGGGGCCCCATCCTGGTGTCGGCGTTCCATCCCGAGCTGTCCGGCGACAGCCGCCTGCACCGTCTGTTCCTCGAAGGGGCCGCCCGGCCGGGTGAGCCGGCGATCACCGCCCCGGAGTCCTGATCCCGAACCGCCATAGGAGGCACACATGTCCGGCCACAGCAAGTGGGCGACCA
>JAKAXN010000480.1 GCA_021816565.1 Actinomycetes bacterium | reverse complement strand
CTACCACCGTCCAGAGGGAGTTGGCGCTGAGGTCGGCGGGCCGCAGTGTCTGGAACACCAGCGGGGCCCGCCACCCGGCGTAGTTGACCAGCATGAACGGCCCGTTGGCGGCCCCGACCACCAGGATCGCCGACGCCACCGCGGCGAGCGCGTCCCTCCAGCGCCGCCGGCACAGCAGGTCGGCGACCAGGGGGAGCAGGAGGTAACCGGGCCACAGCTTGAAGCAGGCTCCGGCGCCCAGCAGCAGGCCGGCCAGGCGGAACCGGCCCCGGCTCCAGGCGTAGACGGCCCCCACCGCGGCGGCCACCCCCAGGAGGTCCCAGTTCAAAAAGGCGTACCAGACGAGCGTCGGTGATGCCGAGAACAGCAGGGCCCGCCGGCCGACCATCCGCTTCAGCATCCAGGCGGTGAGCAGCCCGAACGGGGCCAGGGCCACCATGGTGACCAGCATGAAGACCGGCAGGGACCGGGCGGGCAGGCTGCACAGCCAGACGAACAGGCCGGTCAGCACCGGGTACTCCAGTTCGTGACCCACGAAGTTGGCGCCCTGGATGCCGCCGTGGATGTAGGGCAGCACGTGGGAGCTCAGGTTGCGGGCGCTCCAGAGCGACTCCACGTCCGAGTAGCAGCTGTTGTGCGGGAAGGCCAGGCACGAGGCCTTCTGGAGGGCCCCCGCGGCCATGGCCGCAGCGGCCACCATCACCGCCGAGGCGGAACACACGCCGGCCAGCCCCACCCCCCGGTGCCGGGTCCGCCCGGACGCCGCCGGGTCCGCGGGGCGGCGCCGACCGTCGGTCAGGGCCGTCGCCTGCAAACCATCCCCTTTCTTCGCTTGTGGGGGTATCGGCAGGCTCAGCGGTGTTCTGTACGAACGACCGGGCCCCGACGCGCCGTCACTGCGGCCGTAGCGACGCCAGGGTCGCGGTGCCGTCCTGGGTGTAGGTGGAGCGGCCGAAGGGGGTGCTGGTAGTGACCGAGATGGTCTGGCGCAGCCGGACCGGCAGGCCGGTGCCCGGGGCCAGCCACGCCTCGACGCGCTCGCTTCCCTGCTGGGAGCCGGTGTCGGTGCGGGTCTCCACGAAGTGCTCCGTCGGGACCGCCCGCCCGGCCACGTCCACCTCGGCCGTCCCCAGATAGGTGAGGGTGCCGGCGCTGCGCATGCTGCCGCTGACCGCCGTGCTGGTACCGCCGCATCCGGTGGCCCAGGTCTGCCCGACCCGCGGATCCGCCGGCAGGACCATCGCCGGCGGGGAGCAGCTGATCGACGTCAGGTTGGTGACGCTGAACGGCCCGAGGTCCCACACCTGCCAGAACCGCCCTCCGGTGCGCACCAGGTCCGATCCCCGCCGGCAGTAGTCCCACGTCTGCCAGTGATGGGTGCTGTAGTCGATACGCAGAGTCCAGCACCCCGGCGCCCCGACGGTCACCGTGCCCGGCATGGTCGGGCCCTGGCTCTGCGAGACGGGCGGCAGCGACAGCCGGTCCCGCCCCGAGCCGTCGTACAGGTACACGCCGGGCTGGGGGCGGCCGTCGCCGGGGGCCAGGGCGGTGACCGGACCGGCCCGCCTCTGGGCCTGCTCCACCGAAACCGGGGCCGGGCCCGGGCGGCGCAGCCACGCCGCGGCCCCGGCGCCGAGGAACACCACCACCATGGCCGTCGCCACCCAGCGCCACTGCTCCCGGACCCAGACCACCGCCGCTCAGTGTGGTCGCCCGGCGCGGCGCTCCGGCCAGGGCTGTTGGTCGGCAATCGCGTACCGGGGCGGCCCCGCTAGGTGCCGGAACGGGCCACGGAGGACCACAGGTGCTGGGGGAGCGGGTCGTAGTGGTCGTGCCTCGCCCTGAAACGGCCCCGCCCCCCGGTCATGGAACGCAGGTCGATGGCGTAGCGGAGGACCTCCGAGGTGGGCACCAGCGCGGTTATCACCGAGTCGCCGTCCTCGCCGGTCTCGGTGCCCTGCACCCGGCCCCGCCGCCCGTTCAGGTCCCCCATCACGTCGCCCTGGTAGGCGGAAGGCACCGCCACCTCGACGTGGGAGATGGGCTCCAGCAGGATCGGCCCCGCTTTCTCCATGGCCTCCCGGAAGGCCAGCGAGCCGGCCATCTTGAAGCTCATCTCCGAGGAGTCGACGCTGTGGAACTTGCCGTCCACCAGCGTCACCGAGACGTCGACCACCGGCCATCCGTGCACCCCGCCCGACGCCATGGCCTCCTCGATGCCCTTCTGGACCGCCGGGATGAACTGGCGGGGGATGGCCCCCCCGACGATCTGGTCCACGAACTCGAACCCGGCCCCCCGCTCCCGGGGGGCCAGGCGGATGTCGGCCACCCCGAACTGGCCGTGGCCGCCGGTCTGCTTCTTGTACTTGCCCTCCGCGTCGGCGGTGCCGGTGACGGTCTCGCGGTAGGGGACCACCACCTCCTCGGTCTCCACCTCCACCCCGAACTTGCGGGCCAGCCTCTCGGTGACGATGGCCAGGTGGGTCTCCCCGCTGCCTCCGAGGATCGTCTGGTGGGTCTCGTCGTCGCGACGGACCGTGAGCACCGGGTCCTCGTCCTGCAGGCGGTGCAACGCGGTCATCAGCTTGTCCTCGTCCCCCTTGGACCGGGGCCGGATGCCGATGGTCAGCGCCGGCTCGACCGCCGCGGGGGAGGGGACCGCCACCGGGGTCCCCTTCGGCGCCAGGGTGTCACCGGTCGCCACGTCGGCCAGCTTGGCCACCGCCCCGATGTCGCCCACAGCGAAGCCGTCCACCGGGATCTGCTCCTTGCCCCGCAGGGTGAACAGGGCGTGCATCCGCTCATCGGCGCGGGTCCTGGAGTTGACGAGTACGTCGTCGGATCGGAGCGACCCGGACAGGACCTTGAACAGGCTGATCCGGCCCACGTGGCGGTCGACGACGGTCTTCCAGACCCAGGCCAGGGGCGGACCGGACGGGTCGGGCGTCACCTCCGAGGTGGCGTCGCCGGCCTCGACCACCAGCGGCGGACGGTCCACCGGCGACGGTCCGATCTCGCAGATGAACGTGGCCAGCCGGTCCACCGCCACCTCCCTGGTGGCCGACCCGCACAGCACCGGGAAAACCTGGGCGGAGGCCACGCCGTGCGCCAGGGTCTCCTCGAGCTGCTTGACGCTCGGGATGTCGCCCTCCAGGTAGCGCTCCATGAGGTCGTCGTCGGCCACCACGATGCCCTCGACCAGCGAATCGTGCACCGAGTGCTCCCGCACCGCCATCTCGTCGGGGATCGGCCCGGTGGTGGCGTTGCCGCCCTCGTAGGTGATGGCCGTGTCCGACAGCAGGTCGGCGACCCCCCGGAACGACCCCTCCTCGCCTATCGGCAGCTCCAGCGGGGCGATCCCGGCGCCGAAAGACGCCTGGAGCTGCTCCAGGGTCCGCTCGAACGACGCCCGCTCCCGGTCCAGCTTGTTGACGAAGATCAGCCGGGGCAGCCGCAGTTCGGCGGCCGCCTTCCACATGATCTCGGTCTGCACCTCGACACCCTCGACGGCGCTGACCACGAACACCGCCAGGTCGGCCACCCGGAGGGCGGCCAGGGCGTCGGGCAGGAAGTCGGCGTAGCCGGGGCAGTCCAAGACGTTGATCTTGTGGTCGTCCCACTCCAACGGGGCCAGGGCCACCGAGACCGACAGACCCCGCTTCTGGCCCTCCGGGTCGAAATCGGTCACCGTGGTGCCGTCCTCCACCCGGCCGGGCCGGCCGATGACCCCGGCCCGGTGCCGCAGCCCCTCCGTCAGG
>JAKAXN010000479.1 GCA_021816565.1 Actinomycetes bacterium | reverse complement strand
CCGAGCTTGGCCAGCAGGTTGGACACGTAGTTCTTCACCGTCTTCTCCGAGAGGTACATGTTCTCGGCGATCTGGCGGTTGGTCATGCCCTCGGCGATCAGGTCCAGGATCCGCTGCTCCTGCGGTGTGAGCTGGTCGGTCCGGTCCTCGGTCTTCTGGGTACGCATCCGGGCCATGACCCGGCTGGTCAGCTCCGGGTCGAGCAGGGAGTGACCGGCGGCCACCTTGCGGATGTCGGTGACCAGGTCCGATCCCCTCACCTCCTTCAGGACATAGCCCGAGGCCCCGGCCATGATGGCGTCGAAGACCGCCTCGTCATCGGAGAACGAGGTGAGCATGAGGCAGGCGATGTCGTGATGCTGGGAGCGCACCTCCCGGCACACCTCCACCCCGTTGCCGTCCGGCAGGCGGACGTCGAGGACGGCCACTCGGGGCCGCAGCTCCGGGATCCGGGCCAGGGCCTCGGTAGCCGTCGCCGCCTCCCCGATCACGGCCATGTCGTCCTCGGCCTCCAGCAGGTGCCGCAGGCCCTCCCTGACCACCTCGTGGTCGTCGAGGAGGAACACCGAGATCCTTGCTTCTTCGCTCATCTACTGATCCACGCTTCCCTGAGGTGAAATGGCTCGTCCGGTCCCATCAGCCCTGCCTGATCCCTGCTCCAAGTTCGGGCAGCTTGGCTGCCAGGACTCTCTCTGCATGCCTGCGGGCGGTGGGTCCGGCCCGCGGCCCGGTCATCTCGTGATCCACCCCCAGCCGTTCGCAGAGTCTTACCAGTGTCACGTCGTAGGCCAGGGCCCGGGCCAGCCGGCTGGCGGCGTCCCCACCGGAGTCCAGGTCGGGGCGGCGGGCCAGCGCCTGGCTAACCAGCCCCGACACCGTGTCGTCGACCCGGTCGTCCTCCTGGAGAGCCAGCTTCAGCATCTCGGCGTAGACGCTCACCGCGAGGGACCGCAACGGTAATCAGCCCCGGCCGGCCGGGCCGGACTTCGCGCGACGAGACACGCGGCCAATGGTCGCCGTGTTCCGGAATGGCGAATAGGGCCGAAAGTCCCCATCATCCGGCTCGGCCCAGCGGTACCCGCCACTGGACCAGCGTGCCACCCGGGTTGCGCCGCACCACGCTGAACTCGCCGCCGAATTGGGCAGCCCGGGCCTGCATGTTCTCCAGGCCGTGGCCGGCGGCCGGCCCGGGCGAGAAGCCCACCCCGTCGTCGGAGACGCTGAGGGTGACCCATCCGTCGGCCACCGCGAGGACCACATCCACGGCGGTGGCCTTGGCGTGGCGCCCGACGTTGGCCAGGGCCTCGCGAAGGACCGCTCCGAGGGGGCCCATCAGAGCGTCGCCGATGGTCGCCTCCACCGGTCCCCGGAACGCCAGCCGGGGGCGGAATCCCAGGCTCTCGACCGAGTCGTCCACCACCTTGCGCAGGTGCGATCTCAGGTTGGGACGACCCTCGGCGCCGGGGGGCCGGTTGAGGTCGAAGATGGTCTCGCGTATCTCCCTGATCACGTCGTCGATGGAGTCGACCGTCGCCCGGATGCGCTCGCCCACCACCGGATCGGCGAGCCGCTCGGCGGCCTGCAGGCGCATTCCCAGGCCGAACAGCCGCTGGATGACGGTGTCGTGCAGGTCACGGGCGATGCGCTCGTGCTCCGAGGAGATCCGCATCCGCTCCAGCGAGGCCCGCGCCGATCCCAGAGCCAGCACGATGGCCGCCGCCGCGGCGAACACCTCCGCGGCGGCCACCTCGCCGGCGGTGAAGGCCGGTTGCCCGGGGCGGCGGGCGACCACCAGGCTCCCGACCGGGCCGTCCTCCGCCTGCATCGGGACGTACACACCGCCGGCGAAGCCGGCGGCGCGGGCCTCGGCCAGCACGTCGGGCTCGGAGGCCATGTCGCCGACCACCACCGTCTCCCCCCGCAGCATGGCCCGGGCCGCCAGGCTGATCGAGGCCGGCACCAGCGCCCCGAGGAGCGACTCGGCGGCCTCGCCGTCGGCCGCCGCCACCACCATGGCGTCGTTGTCGGGGGATTGCACGGAGATCCACGCCGAGGCCGCCCCGACCAGCAGGCGGGCCCGCCCGGCCGTCATCTGCAGCAGGCCGGGGGTGGGCTCCCCGGCGATCACGCCGCGGCTGATCTCGTTGACGAATCGCAGCAGGTCCTCTCCCCGGCGCCTCTCGGTGGCGTCCCGCACGAACGCCCCCACCCGCACCCGCCCGTCGTGCTCGGTGGGGACCAGGCTCACGTCGACGGGGAACACGAAGCCGTCGCGCCGCCGGGCCCTCAGGTCCAGACCGACTCCCATCGGCCGCCGCTCCGGCGCTCCGGCGTAGGCCTGGCGGTGACGGGAGTGCAGGGACCTCACCGCCTCGGGGAGCAGCACCTCGACCGGCTGGCCCTGCAGCTCCTCGGGGGTGTAGCCGAACAGGTGCTGCACCGCCGGGCTGGCCACCTCGATCAGCCCGCTGGCGCCGACGACGATGAGCGCGTCGGGGGAAGCCCGGAACATCTCCTCGAGCAGGCCGATGCGCTCGTCGCTCACTCGCGTGACTGTACCGCCACCGGGTGGCCGTTGGGCACATGTTGCCGGATACGTAGAAGCGGTATTACACCGGAAGCATGAGCGAGAACATGTCAGCGCGGACCATCACGATCTCCGGCGCGTCGGGGGATGAGATCGAGGCGTACCTGGCCACTCCCGACGCCGGGGGCAGCCGGGGGGGCGTGGTGGTCATCCACCACATGCCCGGCTACGACCGGGCCACCAAGGAGATCGTCAGGCGGTTCGCCGAGATGGGCTACGACGCCATCTGCCCCAACCTGTACTGGAGGGAGGCGCCCGGCGCGGCCCCCGACGACGCCGCGGCGACGGCCCGGGCCCAGGGAGGCGTGCCCGACGAGAGGCTGCTGGGCGACGTGGCCGGGGCGGCCGACCATCTCCGATCCCTGCCCAGCTCCAACGGGAAGGTGGGGGTGATCGGCTACTGCTCGGGGGGCCGCCAGAGCGTCCTGTCGGCCTGCAACCTGGACCTCGACGCGGCGGTCGACTGCTACGGCGCCTTCGTGACCGGAACGCCTCCTGAGGGGTTCCCGCTGCAGGTGACGAACCTGGTCGACCAGCTCCCCGGCCTGCGCTGCCCGCTGCTCGGCCTGTTCGGCGCCGACGACCAGTACCCCAGCCCGGCCCAGGTCGAGGAGCTGGACCAGATCCTGACGGCCAACGGCAAGGAGCACGACTTCCACAGCTACGACGGCGCCGGGCACGCGTTCTTCGCGGTGGACCGCCCGTCGTACTCCGTGGCGGCGGCCAACGACGGCTGGGAGCGCATCGCGCAGTTCTACGCCCGGCATCTGGGAGCCTGAGCATGTGCACCTACTCGACGTTCTCGGACAAGCTCACAGGAAGCGCCAAGGGCCCGGGCGGCGCCTGGATGTCGGTCTCGGACCTGACCGTGTACTTCGATCATCCGGTCCACGCCATGGCCGAGCACACGCTCAACATCGACGTGTCCGACCCGGCCCGGGGACCGTCGGCCCGGGTGGCGCTCGAACTCACCCCGCAGTCCGCCCGCCGCCTGATGGCGGCCATCCGAGCGGCGCTCGACTCGGTGCCGCCTGAACTGAGCGGTTCGGCGGGCTGAGCCGCCCGGCAGCCCCCCGGGGCGGCCCGGGGGGCGCTCAGTCCGTCTCGACGCCGTCCACGTCGAGCTCGACCGGCGGGTCACCCAGATCGACCGGGGCGTTGTCCTCCACGGGCTGACCGGCCCT
>JAKAXN010000478.1 GCA_021816565.1 Actinomycetes bacterium | reverse complement strand
GTGGCCGACCTGGGCCGCTACGAGTCAGCCGGTGCCGCCCTGGCCGACCTGGTGCCGGCCCCGTCCCGCCCCGCCTACGAGCGGGCCCTGGCCAACCTGGCCCGATCGGAGTTCATTCGTGCCTGCTGAGAAGCTCACCGACCAGCTCAAGGGCGGCCTCGACGCCCCCATCTGCCTGACGTGGGAGCTCACCTACGGCTGCAACCTGGCCTGCATCCACTGCCTGTCGTCGTCGGGTCGGCGTGACCCGCGGGAGCTGTCGACCGCCGAGGCGAAGGCGGTCATCGACGAGCTGCACGACATGCAGGTGTTCTACGTGAACATCGGCGGCGGCGAGCCGACCATCCGCCCGGACTTCTACGAGCTCATCGACTACTCGGTGGAGCAGGGGGTCGGGGTCAAGTTCTCCACCAACGGGTCGACCATCACCGCCGAGCGGGCCGCCCGCCTGGCCGGCAGTGACTACGTCGATGTGCAGATCTCCATCGACGGGGCCGACGAGGCGACCAACGACGCCGTCCGGGGCCGGGGCAGCTACGCCGCAGCCCGCCGGGCCATGGACCATCTGGCGGCGGCCGGGTTCGGCGAGTTCAAGATCTCGGTGGTCATGACCCGCCACAACATCGGCCAGCTGGACCGCTTCCACGAGCTGGCCGAGGGCTACGGGGCCCAGCTGCGGCTGACCCGGCTGCGCCCGTCCGGGCGCGGCGCCGACTCGTGGGCCGAGCTGCATCCCACCAAGGACCAGCAGATCGAGCTGTACCGGTGGCTGGTCGAGCGGCCCGGCGTTCTGACCGGCGACTCGTTCTTCCACCTCTCAGCGCTGGGAGAGCCGTTGCCGGGCCTCAACCTGTGCGGCGCGGGCCGGGTGGTGTGCCTCATCGACCCGCTGGGCGACGTGTACGCCTGCCCGTTCGTCCTGCACCCCGAGTTCAAGGCCGGCAGCGTGCGTGACCCCGGCGGGTTCACCTCGGTGTGGCGTCGCTCGGAGCTGTTCACCGAGCTGCGCCAGCCGGCGTCGGCCGGGGCGTGCGCATCGTGCGGGTCCTTCGACGCCTGCCAGGGCGGGTGCATGGCCGCCAAGTTCTTCACCGGTCTACCCCTGGACGGCCCCGACCCGGAGTGCGTGATGGGCCACGGCGAGGCCCTCCTGGCCGGCGTTCCGGCCGGTTCGGCGCCCTCCCCCGGGCCGGGACACTCGGTGCCGGTCACGCTGTCGTCGCGCCGGCGCTGACCGGCGGGTAGCGGTGGAGCTGTCCGGTCTGACCTGGACCGAGGTGGCGGACCGGGCTCCGGTGAGCCTGCTGGCGGTGCCGGTCGGCTCGACCGAGCAGCACGGTCCCCACCTGCCTCTGTCCACCGACACCCGCATAGCCGCCGAGCTGTGCCGGCGGCTGGCCGCGGCCCGCCCCGACGTGCTGGTGGCACCGGCCGTGGCCTACGGCTCGAGTGGCGAGCACGCCGGCTTCGCCGGCACGGTCTCGGTCGGGGCGTCCGCGCTGGAGTCGCTCCTGGTGGAGCTGGGCCGCTCGGCCGACCACTTCGCAGCGGTGGTGTTCGTATCCGCCCACGGCGGCAACGCCCGACCGGTGCGGCGGGCCGCGGCCGTGCTGGAGTCGGAGTCGCGGCGGGTCCGGGCCTGGATGCTGCCCACCCCCGGGCCCGGCTCCGACGCCCACGCCGGCCACACCGAGACCTCGGTGGTACTGGCCCTCGAACCGGACGCGGTGCGCCCGGGCGCCGCCGCCGGTTGCACCACTCCCCTGCCGGAGCTGATGCCGGTGCTGGCCCGGGCCGGCGTGGCGGCCGTCAGCCCCAACGGGGTGCTCGGAGACCCGGCCGGAGCCAGCCCCGAGGCCGGCCGGCGGATCCTCGAGGTGTGGGAGTCGGCCCTGCTGGCGGACCTCGACGGATGGCCGTGACCCGGGTCGCCATCGTGACCGGAGCGGCGCGAGGCATCGGCGCCGCCACCGCCCGCCTGCTGGCCGACGACGGCTGGAGGCTGGTGCTGGTCGACCGCTGCGCCGACGACCCGGCTCTCGGCTACCCGCTGGCCTCCCGGCAGGACCTGGAGCGGGTCGCCCTGGACTGCGGCGGTCCGGAACGGGCCGAGCCGGTGGTGGCCGACGTGCGTGACCAGGCGGCCCTCGACGGGGCCGTCGGCATCGCCGTGGACCGCTTCGGGGGCCTCGACGCGGCCCTGGCCATCGCCGGGGGAATCGCCGGCGGGGTCGAGGCGTGGCGGACCGGCGACGAGCTGTGGGACACCATGATGGGGGTCAATCTGGAGGGCGCGTGGCGCCTGGCCCGGGCCGCGGTCCCGGCCCTGCTGGACCGCCCGGCCCCCCGCCAGGGGCGGTTCGTGGCCGTGGCCTCCGCCGGCGGCACGGTGGGTCTGTACCTGCTGGCTGCCTACAGCGCGGCCAAGCACGGGGTGGTGGGACTGATCCGCAGCCTGGCCGCCGAGCTCGGCCCGCACGGCATAACCGCCAACGCGGTGGCCCCCGGATCCACCGCCGGGGCCATGCTCGACGCCACCGCGGCGGTGTACGGGCTGGATGGCAGCGGCGAGTTCGCCCAGCACCACATGCTCCCGCGGATCCTGCAACCGGCCGAGCCGGCGGCCCTGCTGGCCTGGCTGTGCGGTCCTGACAGCAGCGGGATCACCGGGGCCGTGCTGCCCGTCGATGCCGGCATGACGGCCCGCTGAGTGAGCGGGCGGCCGCTGCCCCCGGACTTCCGCCTGGCGTTCGACCCTGCGGTCCGCCGCCCCCGCCGGGGGGTGCTGATCGGTGGGGCGCCCATCCGGGTGCTCAAGCTCACCGGCGCCGGGGCCGACCTGGTCGACCGCTGGCAGGCCGGCCAGCCCGTGGGCCGGCCCGCCGGGGCCGGGGCCCTGGCCGCCCGGCTGGTCGACGCCGGACTGGCCCATCCCCGCCCCGGAGCCCGGGCGGGGGCACCCACCGCGACGGTGGTCATACCGGTGCGCGACGACCCCGGCGGCCTGGACGTCACCCTGGCCTCGCTGGCGGCCACGGCCCCCGGGCTGGCGGTGGTGGTGGTGGACGACGGGTCCCGCCGGCCGGTGACGACCGGGGCCGCGCCGGGTGGTTCAGGGCCCGACGCTGAGAGCGCGGCCCGGCCCCGGGTCCTACGCCGGGGCGGCCCCGGGGGCCCGGCTGCGGCGCGCAACACCGGGTGGCGGGCCGCCGCGGCGGCGGAGGTGTTCGTGTTCGTGGACGCCGGTTGCACCCTGCCGGCCGGGTGGCCGGCGGCCCTGCTCGGCCACTTCGCCGATCCGGGGCTGGCCGCGGTGGCACCCCGGGTGCGCAGCCGGCCCGGAGGCGGGGCACCGGCCGGGCTGGTGCTCTACGAGGAGCTGCACTCGCCGCTCGATCTGGGCCCGGCCCCGGGCCCGGTCAGGCCGGGCGGAGCGGTCGGCTACGTCCCGTCGGCGGTGCTCGCGGTGCGCGCCACGGCGCTGGCCGAGGCCGGCGGATTCGACGAGGGCTTCCGCTTCGGCGAGGACGTGGACCTGGTGTGGAGGCTGGTGCAGGCCGGGTGGCGGGTCCGCTACGACCCGGCGGTGCAGGCGACCCACCCGGTGCGCCCCAGCTGGCCGGCCTGGGCCCGCCAGAGGTTCCACTACGGCCGCTCGGCCGCCCCGCTGGCCGCCCGCCACGGCCGGGCCGCGGCCCCGCTCGCGGTGTCACCGTGGAGCGCCGCGGTGTGGGGCTTCGCCGCCGCCGGGCGGCCCGCCCCTGCGGCGGTAC
>JAKAXN010000477.1 GCA_021816565.1 Actinomycetes bacterium | reverse complement strand
CGGTGCTCGTAGGCGGCCCTGAAGGTCTCCATCATGTGCTTGCGGTCCATGTCGTGGGTGCGGGCCACGAAGCTGGCCTCGGCCCCGAGGGCCAGCGACACCGGGTTGTAGGGCTGGTCCAGCGACCCGAACGGCGTCGACTTGGTCACCTTGCCGGTCTCGGAGGTGGGGCTGTACTGCCCCTTGGTCAGACCGTAGATCTGGTTGTTGAACAAGATGATGGTGAGGTTGACGTTGCGGCGCAGGGCGTGCAGCAGGTGGTTGCCGCCGATGGACAGGGCGTCGCCGTCGCCGGTTATCACCCACACGTGCAGGTCCGGACGGCTGACCGCCACACCGGTGGCGATGGCCGGGGCCCGCCCGTGGATGGAGTGCATCCCGTAGGTGTTCATGTAGTAGGGGAAGCGGGAGGAACACCCGATCCCGGAGATGAACACCGTGTCCTCCCGGCGGGCGCCCAGTTCGGGCATGAGCATCTGCACCGCGGTCAGGATCGAGTAGTCCCCGCACCCGGGGCACCAGCGGATCTCCTGATCGCTGGTCCAGTCCTTCTTGGTCGTGACCGGAACGGCTACATCAGTCATGGAGTGACGCTCGCTTTCAGTTGCTGGCCGGGTCGGCCGGCAGCATCTCGAGGATGGCGGACTCGATCTCCTCCGCCTGGAACGGCTTGCCCCGCATCTTCGACAGCGGCCGGGCGTCGACGAGGAAGTCGGAACGCACCAGCTTCACCAGCTGGCCCAGGTTCATCTCGGGGACCAGGATGCGCCGGTAGGACCGCAGCAGGTCCCCCAGGTTGGCCGGGAACGGGTTGAGATGGCGCAGGTGCAGGTGGGCCACCGGGTGACCGGCGGCCCGTACCCGCCGCACGCCGGCGGCGATGGCCCCGTAGGTGGATCCCCATCCGAGTACCAGCACCTCGGCTTGACCGTCGGGGTCGTCCACCTCGGCGGCGGGGATGTCGGCGGCGATGCCGGCCACCTTGGCCACCCGCAGGCGGCTCATGCGGTCGTGGTTGTCGGGGTCGTAAGACACCGAGCCCGAACCGTCGGCCTTCTCCAGGCCGCCGATGCGGTGGGTGAGCCCGGGGGTACCGGGGATGGCCCAGGGCCGGGCCAGGGTCTCGGGGTCGCGCAGGTACGGCCAGAAGTGTTCGCTGCCCTCGGCGTCGGTGTGGTTGGGGGAGTCGGCGAAGGCCACGCTGATATCGGGCAGCTCATCCACGTTCGGCACCGGCCACGGCTCGGCGCCGTTGGCCAGGTAGCCGTCGGAGAGGACGAACACCGGGGTGCGGTACTTGAGGGCGATGCGGGCCGCCTCGATGGCCGCGTAGAAGCAGTCGCCGGGGGTGGAGGGCGCGATGATCGGCACCGGCGCCTCCCCGTGGCGGCCGTACATGGCCTGCAGCAGATCCGCCTGCTCGGTCTTGGTCGGCAGCCCGGTCGAGGGACCACCCCGCTGGATGTCGATGATGAGGAGAGGCAGCTCCAGGTTGACGGCCAGCCCGATGGCCTCGGTCTTCAGGTCGACACCGGGACCGCTGGTGGTGGTGATCCCAAGCGACCCGGCGTAGGAGGCGCCGATGGCGGCGCCGATCCCGGCGATCTCGTCTTCGGCCTGCACGGTGCGCACCCCGAAGTTCTTGTGCTTGGACAGCTCGTGGAGGATGTCCGACGCCGGGGTGATCGGGTAGCTGCCGAGGAACAGCGGCAGCTTGGCCAGCTGGCTGGCGGCGATCAGACCCCATGCCAGGGCGGTGTTGCCGGAGATGTTGGTGTAGGTGCCGGTGTCGAGCGTGGCCGGCTTCACCTGGTAGGTGGAGGGGAACAGTTCGGCGGTCTCACCGAAGTTCCACCCGGCCTTGTAGGCCAGCGTGTTGGCCTGGGCCACCATCGGGGTCTTGCCGAAGCGACCCTCGATCCACTGGAGGGTCGGCTCCTGGGGCCGACCGTAGAGCCAGCTGATGAGGCCCAGGGCGAAGAAGTTCTTGGACCGCTCGGCGTCGCGGGGCTTGGTGCCGGAGGGCTTGACCGCCTCCAGGGTGAGCGACGTCATCGGCACCTGGTAGACGGTGAAGCCGTTGAGGCTGTCGTCGTCGAGGGGGTTGGCCGCATAGCCGGCCTTGTGCAGGGACCGCTCGTCGAAGCTGTCGCTGTTGACGATGACCGTCCCGGCCGGGGTGAGATCGCCGATGTTGGCCTTCAGCGCCGCCGGGTTCATGGCCACCAGCACGTTCGGGTGGTCGCCGGGGGTGAGGATGTCGTGGTCCGAGATGTGGACCTGGAACGCCGAGACGCCGGCCAGCGTCCCGGCCGGGGCCCGGATCTCCGCCGGGAAGTCCGGCAGGGTCGACAGGTCGTTGCCGAAAAGCGCCGACGAGGTGGTGAAGCGATCCCCGGTGAGCTGCATACCGTCACCCGAGTCGCCGGCGAAGCGGATTACCGCCCGGTCTATGTCAACGACCGGTCGTTCTCTAGCCGCGGTGTCTGCCATAAGTGGATCCCTCTCGCGAAATGTCGCGGTGATTCTACGGGGACTGCCCCTGATGGCTCAGGTTACCGTCGGGTAGCCGGGCCCGGACGGTGTCCGGACCCGGCCGACCGGGGCGCTTCCGGGGCGCTGCCGGGCCGCTCAGGCGATGGTGATGTCGCGGTCCAGGTACACGTCCTGTATGGCCTGCAGCAGGGCCACGCCGTCCTTGGTGGGGCGCTGGAAGGCCTTGCGCCCCGAGATCAGCCCGGCCCCACCGGCCCGCTTGTTGATCACTGCGGTGCGCACGGCCTGGGCCAGGTCGGTGTCGCCCTTGGACTCGCCACCGCTGTTGATCAGCGGGATGCGGCCCATGTAGCAGTTGGCCAGCTGCCAGCGGGTCAGGTCGATGGGGTGGTCGGTGGTCAGCTGGTCGTAGACCAGCGGGTCGGTCCGGCCGAAGCCCACCGCTCCATAACCGTTGTTGTTCTCCGCCTGCTTCTGCTTGATGATGTCGGCTTCGATGGTGACGCCGATGTGGTTGGCCTGGCCGGTGAGGTCGGCGGACACCGAGTAGTCGACCCCGTCCTTCTTGAAGGCGTTGTTGCGCAGGTAGCACCACAGCACGGTGAACATGCCGAGCTCGTGGGCCTCCTGGAAGGCCTCGGACACCTCCTGGATCTGGCGGGTGGCCTCCTCGGAGCCGAAGTAGATGGTGGCTCCCACCCCGGCCGCACCCAGGTCGTAGGCCTCGCGGGCCGATCCGAACATGATCTGGTCGTACCGGCTGGGGTAGGTCAGCAGCTCGTTGTGGTTGAGCTTGACGATGAAGGGGATCTTGTGGGCGTAGCGGCGCCCGACCATCCCGAGCACGCCGATGGTGGTGGCCACGGCGTTGCAGCCGCCCTCCACCGCCAACTCGACGATGTTCTTGGGGTCGAAGTAGGCCGGGTTGCGGGAGAACGACGCCGCCGCCGAGTGCTCGATGCCCTGGTCGACGGGCAGGATCGACAGGTACCCGGTGTGGGCCAACCGGCCGTGCCCGTACATGGCCTGCAGGTTGCGCAGCACCTGGATGGGCCGGTCCGACCAGCTCATCACCTCGTCGATGTACGAGTCGCCCGGGATCACCAGATCCTCGCGGGGAATGCCCTTGCACTGGTAGGAGAGCAGCTCTTCCGCATCGTCACCGAGCAGCTTGTGCAGGTCCATGGCCTTGGGGACTCCTCGAAGGTAAGGCCGGCCCGCGCTGCGGTCCGGCGTCAGCGCAAATGAGACTAGGCGCCCCGACAGGAGGGGTGCTCA
>JAKAXN010000476.1 GCA_021816565.1 Actinomycetes bacterium | reverse complement strand
CCTGGTGGCCGCTCATACGGCGGTGAGGCGGCCGTTGGCCCGGCCCCAGGCCTCCACCTCGGCCCGGCTCCACAGGCCGGGGCTGACCGGCCGGGGGAAGTCGGCGCTGCGCACGAAGCGCTCGGCCAGCTGGCGGGGCACCACGAACATCGCCGCCACCTGGATCATGGTTATCGAGTCGGTGGTGTCGGTCACTCTCGTCCCTCCCGTATCGCGTCACTGTTGTCGGTCGGTCGGGACGAACGGTGTAGCCAAAAACGGGCGGATGGCCCCGCCGGGGGCTGGGAAGATGGGGGATGCTCCGCGAGATACTCCCGCCCGAGACGGCCCTGGCCTTCGCCGCCATGTCGGAGCTGCGCCCGGCGCTGGCCGGCGTGGAGGCCTTCGTCGAGCAGGTGGACGGTCTGCAGCGACCGGAGGGCTACCGCCTGGTCGGATCGTTCGACGGAGATGGCGGGAGCGCCCTGTCGGTCGCCGGGTTCCGGCTGGCCACCTCGCTCAGCTGGAGCCGCCACATCTACATCGACGACCTGTCCACCGTCCCGGCGGCCCGGGGCCAGGGCCACGCCGGGCGGGTCCTGGCCTGGGTGCACGACGAGGCGGCCCGGCTGGGGTGCGCCCAGGTGCACCTCGACTCCGGGGTCGGGCCCAACCGCTACGACGCCCACCGGCTCTACCTCAACTCCGGGTACGTGATCAACGCCCACCACTTCGTCCGAACGGCCCCGGCCGGCTAGACCGGCCGCCGGTCGCAGCCGGCGGTCACAGCGGCCGGTCGAGCAGGTCCCAGCCCGCCGCCCCGGCCGGCTGGGGCGGCGGGCTGTTCGAAGATGATCACCGGCGGGGGCGGGGCGGCGATCTGGACCCGGCAGTACCGGCACCGTCCCTCCGGATCGGCCCCGATGGGGGCCCCGCAGTTCGGGCACCGCGTCGGCGGGGAGACGGCCGGGGACTCGACCGGCCGTCCCGGCGCGACGTGGCCGGTTACCCACTCGAGCGCCGAGGCAGGGATCCACACCTGCTCGCAGCCCCGGCAGATGCCCAGGCCGGCCGGGGCGTCCGCGCCGACCGGGACCCGCATCGGCCGGCTGCAGTAGGGGCAGGGAGGGCCTGCGGCACCCTCGGCGGAGGCCACCCACAGGTGCTGGCCGACGCCCTCGCAGAGCGAGGCGCGGAACGGTGAGAACCCTTCCAGCGTCCCGGCGCATGACGGTCACCGGTAGGGGCCGGCCCCCGGCCCGCCCGGCCGGAGGAGCGCCACCCGGCAGTCCGGGCAATCGGGCGGGGCTGGTGGCATGTCAGCTTGTCGGCACGGGCAACGAGACGGTTGAGACGGCGGCGCGGGCGGTATCGTCGCACCCCGTGGGGGACGCAACGGAGGCGGGGCGCCGGCGGGGGGCGGTGGTGCCCAGCCCGGTGTTCGTGGCTTTCGCCGCGGCGGCCGCCGGCGGCGGGGCCCTGGCCTGGAGGAGCGACTTCACCTCGACGGCCGGCCGCCTGGGGGTCTTCGTGATGGTGGTGGCCGGCTGGGTCGTGTCGCTGTCGTTGCACGAGTTCGCCCACGCCTACACCGCCTACCGGGCCGGCGACCGGACCGCGGCCGACGCCGGGTACCTGACGCTCAACCCGTTCCGCTACACCCACCCGGTCCTGTCCATCGTCCTGCCGCTGCTGGCCGTGGTGCAGGGCGGCATCGGCCTGCCGGGCGGGGCGGTGCAGCTCAACCACGGGCGCTTCGCCAGCCGGGCCTGGCGCAGCGCCGTGTCGGCGGCCGGCCCGGCCACCAACGTGGTGGTGGCCGGGGCCGTCCTGTGGGTGGTGCGGGCCCAGCACCACCCGGACGCCCACCCGGCGTTCTGGGCCGGGCTGGCGTTCTTCGCCTTCCTGCAGGTCTCGGTGGCGGTGCTGAACCTCCTGCCCGTCCCGGGTCTCGACGGCTGGTCCGTCTGGGAGCCCTACGTCCGGGCGGACACCGCAGCGCGCGCCGAGCGGGTGAAGCCCTACGGCCTGCTGGGCGTGTTCATGGTCCTGTCATGGATCCAGCCGGTCAACACGGCGTTCTTCGACGTGGTGGACCGCATCACCACCGCCGCCGGGGTGCACCCGGTGGTCTGGCAGACAGGCGAGTACCTCTTCCGCTTCTGGCAGCGCTAGTAGCGCTACCGGGTGCTGGTGATGAGCCGTTCCCGGTCGAAGGCCGCCGACGCGGCCCGCAGCCCGAGCCGGTTGAGCACCAGCAGGCCCAGACCGAAAGCGAGGGCCACCCTGGTGTCGGCGGGGATGACGTTGAAGGCCACCAGGGACGTCACCGCCACGGTCGGCAGGCTCACCAGGATGGACATCTGCCCGGCGGTGCGCACGTCGCTGGACCGGGCGGAGATGGCCATGCCCACCCAGATGGACCAGCCGGCCAGCAGCGGGGTGAACACCACCTGGGCCACCACCTCCGGGCCCTGCACCACCGCCGGAGCCACGCCGGGGGCGGCGAACATCTCCACCACGGCGATGTACACGGCGAACACCAGGTAGGCGATGACCACCGAGGGGACGAACACCGCCAGCGCCTTGCCCAGGATCAGCTCCCGGCGCTGGACCGGCGTGGACAGGAGCGGCTCCAGCGTGCCCTGCACCTTCTCCCCGACGATCGAGTAGGCGGCCAGCGCGGCCGGGACCAGCGCCGGGACGGCCAGCATGTAGACCAGCGTGTGCTCGCGGTGCAGCGCCGCCGACGCGGCCGAGGGGATGGTGAACACCTGGATCACCGGCTGGATGAGGAACACCAGCGGCAGGATGACCATGGCGTAGACGACGTTGCCGTTGCGGCGGAGATCCCGCATCTCCTTGCGCACGATGGCCGCGACCCGCCGGCGGCTCATCCCCGCTCCCCCACCATCTGCAGGTACACGTCCTCGAGCGAGCGCCGGGCCTCCCCGATGGAGAGAACGTCGGCGCCGGCGGCCACCAGGGCCCGGATCACGGCGGGAGCCGCAACGGCCGGGTCGGTCACGTCGAGCGTGTAGGCGGCGGCGCCGTCGGGGTGCCACCCGTTGACGCCGGGCACCGGTCCGAAGACCGAGGCGGGGTCGGACAAAGGGGCGGCCGTGGCGACCAGGAGGGCGCGGGCGAAGAGCCGGTCCCTCAGCTCGTCGGGGCGGCCGATGGTGCGCAGCGTGGTGTTCAATATGGCGACCCGGTCGCACAGCCGCTCGGCCTCCTCGAGGCGGTGGGTGGTGAGAAACACCGTCACCCCCCGGCTGCGCAGGTCGTCGATCAGCCCGTGCACGTCACGGGCGGCGGCCGGGTCCAGGCCCGAAGTCGGCTCGTCCAGGAACAGCAGCTCCGGGTCCCCGAGGAGGGCGCGGGCCAGGGCCACCCGCTGACGCAGGCCCTTGGAGAGGGCCCCGCAGGCGTCGCCGGCCCGGTCGGCCAGGTCGACGGCGGCCAGGACGTGGGCGATGCGGTCGGCGGGGTCGTCGACCTCCTGCAGGTCGGCGAAGCAGGCCAGGTTGTCCCGGACGCTGAGGCGCAGGTACAGCCCGGGCGCCTCCGGCATGATGGCGATGCGGCGGCGGATCTCCACGCCGTGGTCGGGGGTCAGCTCCAGCCCGGCCACCGTCGCGCTGCCGGAGGTGGGGGCGATCAGCGTCCCGAGCGTCCGCACCGTGGTCGTCTTGCCCGCCCCGTTGGGACCCAGGAAGCCGAACACCTCCCCCCGGCCCACCTCGAACGACACATCCCGGTAGGCGACCCGCTCACCGAAGTGCTTGGTCAGGGAC
>JAKAXN010000475.1 GCA_021816565.1 Actinomycetes bacterium | reverse complement strand
CACTTCCGGCCGGAGTTCCTCAACCGGATCGACGACGTCATCGTCTTCCACGAGCTGTCCAAGGACGAGGTCACCGAGATCATCGACCTGATGATCAAGCGGGTGCAGAAGTCGCTGGAGTCCCAGGGGCTCGGCATCGAGCTCACCCAGGCGGCCAAGTACTTCGTGGTCGATCGGGGCTACGACGCCACCCTCGGCGCCCGTCCCCTCCGCCGGGCCCTGCAGCGGATGGTGGAGGACCCCCTGTCCGAGAAGATCCTCTGGAAGGAGTTCCGGGCCGGCGAGACGGTCGTCGTCGACGTGGAGAACGACGCCGAGACCGGCGAGCCGGGAATCGTCTTCCGGGCCGTGGAGGGCGTCGAGCCGCCCCCGGTGGCCTTGGCCGGCGCCGGCAGCGGCGAGCAGCAGTAGAGCCTCCCGACCCCGGGAAGCATCGGAGGAGAGGCCACCGCCTGCGGGCGGTGGCCTCTCCGCGTCCGGGAGTGTCACACCGGCCCCGTAGGTTGACGGCATGGCTCGTCCACGTAGCTGCTACCGGTGCCGGGACTGCGGGGCCGTCACTGCCCGCTGGGCCGGTCGCTGCCCCACCTGCGGGGAGTGGAACACCGTGGAGGAGGAGGCCGAGCCGGCTCCGGCTGCCGCCGACGGTACCGCCGCGCCCCGCCGGCCGGCATCGGTCCCGGTGGAGATCCACACCCTCGACGGCTCCGCCGAGGCGGTCATGGCAACCGGCATCGAGGAGCTCGACCGGGTGCTCGGCGGGGGTCTCACCCCCGGTTCGGCAACCCTGTTGGCCGGGGAGCCCGGCACCGGCAAGTCCACCCTTCTGCTGCAGATGCTCGCCGCCCTGGCCACCGGGGGACGGCGCAGCCTGCTGGTCTCGGCCGAGGAGTCCCTGCCCCAGGTCCGCCGCCGGGCCGGACGGCTGGGGGCTCTGCGCCCGGGCATGTGGGTGGCCGCCGAGACCGATCTGGCCCGTATCCGCACCGCCGCCGCCGATCTGGCGGTGGATGTGCTGGTGGTCGACTCCATCCAGACCGTCTCCGACCCGGCCACCGGCTCCCCGCCCGGGAGCGTGGCCCAGGTACGGGCCTGTGCCCAGGCTCTGGTCGACGACGCCAAGTCCGGCGGTCCCGCGGTGGTCCTCGTCGGCCACGTCACCAAAGACGGCTCCATCGCCGGTCCCAGGGTGCTCGAACACCTGGTGGACACGGTCCTGACCTTCGAGGGGGAGCGGCGCGACGCCCTGCGCCTCCTGCGGGCCGTCAAGCACCGTTTCGGCCCGGTGGGGGAGCTCGGGCTGTGGGAGATGACCGCCGGCGGCCTGGCCGAGGTGGCCGACGCCGGAGCCCTCCTGCTGGCCGACCGCCGGCCCGGGACACCCGGATCGGTGCTGTTCCCGGCGCTCGACGGCCGCCGGCCCCTGGTGGCCGAGGTGCAGGCCCTGGTCGGGCCGGGCGCGACCGGGGCGCCCCGGCGCTCGGCGTCGGGCTACGACGCCGCCCGCCTGGGTCAGCTGCTGGCCGTGCTCGAGCGGCGGGCCGGGCTGCCTCTCGGCGGCCAGGACGTCTACGTGTCGGCGGTGGGCGGCCTCAAGCTGGCCGACCCCGGAGCGGACCTGGCGGTGGCCCTGGCCGTGACGTCGGCGGCCGCCGGACGGGTGGTCGACGACGGCCTGGTGGTGCTGGGCGAGGTCGGCCTGGCCGGTGAGCTGCGCCGGGTGGCCGGGGCCGAGTCCCGGCTGGTCGAGGCTGCCCGCATGGGGTTCGGGCGGGTGGTGGCTCCGCCGGGCACGGCCGTACCGGCCGGCATGACCCTCCTCGGGGCCGCCACCCTGGACGAGGCACTGGACCGGCATCTGGGCCGGGCGGTGTCGCCGCCCCGGCTGAGGGTGGTGGGTACCGGCCGGCCCGGCTAGCTGTGCGTGTCGGGGGCCGATGGTCGGGAGCATCCGGGCAGGCCCGTCAGTTACAGTGGGCTCAGTGGATCGGCGCCGCGCTGCCCTCATAGAAGCGCTCGGTGCGATCGCACCCGGCCGCCCGTTGCGGGACGGGTTGGATCGCATCCTCCAGGCCAACATGGGGGCCCTAATCCTGGTCGGGGACGGCCCCGAGGTACTGTCGATCTGCTCGGGGGGTTTCCTCCTCGACGCCGAGTTCAGCCCCCAGCGGATGGCTGAGCTGGCCAAGATGGACGGGGCCATCATCCTGGCGTCGGATGCCAGCCGCATCGCCCGGGCCAACGTCCACCTGGTGCCGAGCCCCAACGTGCCGACCGCCGAGACCGGCACCCGCCACCGCACCGCCGAGCGGGTCGCCCGTTCCATCGACGTTCCGGTGATCGCGGTGTCCGAGGACCTGTCGGTGATCACCCTCTACCGCAACGACTACAAGCACGTCCTGGAGTCGGTGGCCCGCCTGCTGGGCCGGGCCAACCAGGCGCTCTCCACACTGGAGCGTTACCGGGACCGCCTCGACAGCGTGACCAGCGCCCTCACCGCCTCGGAGGTGGAGGACCTGGTCACCGTGCGCGACGTGGTGACGGTTCTGCAGCGGGCCGAGATGGTCCGGCGCATCGCCGAGGAGATCGAGGGCTACGTGGTCGAGCTGGGCACCGACGGCCGGCTGGTGCTGCTGCAGCTCGAGGAGCTGATGGCCGGCGTGGAGGACGAGCGCCGCCAGGTCGTGCGGGACTACCTGCTCGACGGCGACGGGCGGCGGGCCGACGACGTCGTCGGGACCCTCACCGGGCTGGCCACCGAGCACCTGCTCAACCCCTCCGAGGTGGCCTCCCTGCTCGAACCGGCCGCCGGCGGGGACCTGGAGGCCGGGCTGCAGCCCCGGGGTTACCGGTTGCTGTCGCGCATCCCCCGCATCCCCCCGGCCACGGTGGCCGCTCTGGTGGAGCGCTTCTCGACCCTGCAGAAGATCATGCGGTCCGAGACCGAGGATCTGGAGGCGGTCCCCGGCGTGGACTCGCTCACCGCCCGCACCATCAAAGACGGGCTCAACCGCCTGGCCGAGTCCAGCATCTTCGACCGCTACACCTAGCGCCGGCCGCCCCGGCGCTCCTGCCTCAGCGGGCCCGCTGCTCCAGCCGGTCCCGCTGGACGATCCGGTACCGCCGGTCGAGCTGCTCGATCCAGCCCAGGCGGATGAAGGCGGCGATGGACTTGTTGACCCGCTCGCGCGATGCCCCGACCAGCCCGGCCAGCTCCTCCTGGGTGATGGGCAGCTGGAACTCCGACGCGTCGCCGGCCAGCTCGAGCAGCCGCTTGGCCGTGCGGCCGGTGACGTCGAGCAGCACCGCGTCGGCCAGGGCCGAGTCGGTGGCCCGGAGCCGCTGGGCCAGCAGGAACACCACGTTCCACAGCAGCGGCGGGTCGTGGTCGAGGGCCTCGCGCACCGGGGCGTAGGGGATGCGCAGGACCACCGAGCGCTCGAGGGCCCGGGCCGACGCCGAGCGGCTGCCCTGGTCGAAGAGGGGCATCTCGCCGAACAGGTCGCCCGGCTCCATCAGGGCCACCAGCGACTCCCGTCCGTCGATGGACCGCCGGCCCACGGCCACCCGGCCGCTCTTCACCACGAACAGCTCGTCGGCGTCCGCCCCCTCCTCGAAGATGACGACGTTACGGTCGCACGAGATCGGGACCGCCTGTTCCACGATGCGGCCCAAGAGCGCCTCGTCGAACGCCGAGAACAGCTCCGACCGCCCCAACAACTCGATGTCTTGCATGCCGGAGCGAAGGTTACCCGTCACGCCGGCCGCCCCGTCCGCC
>JAKAXN010000474.1 GCA_021816565.1 Actinomycetes bacterium | reverse complement strand
CCCTGGGCGATGACCGCATCCACGCCCATGGCCACCACCTTCTCGGCGTGGCGGGGCGCGGCGATGGTCGGCATGGTCACCACCCCGGCGTCCTTGAGCCGGCCGATGAGGGCGGCGTTCGGGGCCTGGGCGAAGCTGGCCACCTTCACGCCCTCCGACGCTATGAGCGCGACGAAGCGGTCGATGTCGCCGTGATCCGAGCGCAGGTTGACCCCGAAGGGCCGGTCCGTGCGGTCCTTCACCTCGGCGATGGCGCTCCGTAGCTGGTCGAAGGTCATGGTCGCCGAGGCGATGATGCCGAGCCCGCCTGCCGCGGAGGTGGCTGCGGCCAGCCGGGCCCCGGCCACCCAGCCCATGCCGGTCTGCACGATGGGGTAGCGGATCCCGAGCAGGTCACAGGCCGCGGTGTCGAGCGCCGCCGCCGTCACTGCTGCTCCTCGGGGATCTCGCTGTAGCGCAGGCCCCCGGGATCGATCACCGTCCGGATCAGATCGACCTCCTCGGCGGTGGGCCAACGGGTGGTAGCCGGATCGGAGACCACCGCCGGATCGAAGCCGGTGGCCTCCAGAACCCGGTCCACCTCCACGCCGGGGTGGACGCTCACCAGCCGCATCCGGTGCTCCGGGCCGCCGAAGTCGAACACGGCCAGGTTGGTCACCACCCGCCGGAGATCGAAGAACTCCGTGGCCGCCGGGCCGGCTGCCCGGGCCCGGTCCCAGCCGACCCCGGTGACGACGTCGACCTTCTCGACGAACACCCGGGGGGAGTGGTTGGCGACCCAGTAGCTGGTGGCGTGGTTGACGGTGTTGCCGGGGGCACCCCGGAAACCGATCAGCTGGGTTCTGGGCCGGCGGTAGTCGGCACCGATGGCCGCGAAGTTCTGGTTCCCGTAGGGGTCCATCTGGGTGGCGCCCATGACCACGTGCCGGCGGCCGGACCACACCACGTCGAACATGGAGCGGTACGGGTTGTAGTACTCGACCACCCGGCCACCGGGCCAGGCGAAGGCCTCGTCGTTGGCGACCAGCGCAGCCTCCCCGTCGGTGACCATCAGATCCGGCCCGAAGGTGGCCCGGGCCAGGCGGCCGGCGATCATGGGGATGGTGCCGATGGGGTTGGCGACGATCTCGCCGTCGCCGATGAAGCAGTCGGCCAGGGCGGCGATGCACACCTCCGCCCGGCCCGCCCCCGCCGGTCGGCCGGCCACGGGGTCGGCGGCGGTCATCGGGCCACCGCCTTGGCCTGGAAGGTCGCTTCGTCCACGTCTATCCACTCCGATCTGAACGCCTCCCACGACTCCGGCGATGCCGCCGAGGCCGCGTAGTCCCGCTGCAGGGACTCGGCCCGCTCGTAGTCGGGGACGCACGAGGTGAAAAGGGCCCCGCCCGGCCGCTCCACCACGCCGTCGACCATCAGCCGGCCCACCCTCAGCCGCAGATCCGTGCCGGCCTCCTCGGCCAGCTGGGGCGTGGCCACCACCTTCTCGACGGAGATGAAGCGGCGGGTCGGCGCGGCCCGCAGGAACAGGTCGTCGAAGTACAGGTCCGGACCGAGGAAGCTGGCGTTGCCGTGCTCGTCCGACCGGTTGAGATGGCAGATGGCGGCGTCGAGGCGGAATGCCGGGACCGCCACCAGCTCGTAGCCGTCCTCGAAGGGGGACCTGACCGTCGACAGGGTCGGATTGAGCTCCAGCAGATCACTTCCCAGCCCCACCCGGGTGGGGAGGAAAGGGACCCGCCATGCGGCGGCCTGCAGCCCGAGCAGGAACATCCCCTCGTCGAAGGGCACGTCCTCCACCCGACCGGCCTGGCGGGCTACCCGGAAGTGCGGCTCCAGGGCGATGGAGTCGAGCGACGCGAACGGGTACATGGCCCGCGCCACCTTCCCGGCCGCGCACAGGATCCCCAGATCGGGGCCGGCAAAGCTGACCACGGTGAGGTCCCGCAGGCCGCTGCGGGCGATGGCCCGCACGATCGACATGGGCTTGCGCCGGCTGCCCCAGCCGCCGATGCCGATGGTCATACCGTCCTCCAGGGACTCCACCACCTCGTCCTCGGTCATGCGCTTGGACCGCATGGTCGCGCTCACCTCGAGGTGTCCGTGTGCCGCTTGGCCACGAAAGCGTCCCGGTGCTCATCGGACACGCCCGAGAGGTTGAGTTCGAAGGTGAAGCCCTGCTCGAAGCGGTAGGAGCGCTTGACGTCCCACAGGTCGATCCCGTTGAGCGACTCCTTGGCCGCCCGGATCACGGTGGGGGACTTGGCGGCTATGGATCCGGCCAGCTCCCGGGCCGCCTGGGCCAGCTCGGCCCTGGGGACGACCTTCAGGACCGATCCGTAGGAGTGCAGCTCGGCGGCGCTGGCGGTCTCGGAGGTGTAGACCATGGCCCTCATCCGGTGCTGGGGCACCAGCCGGCTCAGGTGGGTGGCGGCACCGAGTGCCCCCCGGTCCACCTCGGGCAGCCCGAAGTAGGCGTCCTCCGAGGCGATGATGATGTCGGCGTTGCCGGCCAGTCCGACCCCTCCGCCCACGCAGAAGCCCTGGACCGCGGCGATGACCGGGACCGGGCAGTCGTACACGGCGGCGAACGCCGCGAAGCACCCCCGGTTGGCCCCGATCAGGGCGTCGAATCCCTCGGTGGTCTGCATCTCCTTGATGTCGACGCCGGCGTTGAAGCCCCGCCCCTCGGCCCGGAGGATCACCACCCGGACCCCGGGGTCGCGGCCGAGCCCGTTCAGGCGGTCGGCCACGTCGAACCACTCGGACACTTTCAAGGCGTTGACCGGCGGGCAGTCCATGACGACCTCGGCTATCCCGCGGTCGTCGACCTGTGATGTTACGGGCACGCTCCTCCTCTTCCTGGTGTGGTGACCACCCCGGTGGTCTGTTGGGTCACTTGTCGTCGCGGCTGGCGGCGCCGGTACCTCAGCGCCCTTGCTGCGGGTGTTCCGCCGCGGCTCCATCCGCCGCCGGTGCGCCCGTGCGGCTCAGGCCACGGAGAACTGATCGGCGGGCAGGCGCTCCGAGAACTCGAGCAGCACCCACACCGCCCGCTCGATGCGGTCGTACACGTCGGCGATGGACTGGGCGCCCACCACCCACTGGCGGAGCTGCAGGTCGAACACCGACGCCGCCACGCTCACCACCTCGCGGGCCAGCTGGTCGGGTAGGCCCTGCAGCGCCTCCACGTAGATCTGGGTGTTGCGGGCCATGTTCCGGGCGAAGATCTCCCGGGTGAAGGGGTCCTCCGACGCCTCGAGGGCCATCACCACCCGGGCCAGCTGGGGCCAGCCCTGGAAGGCCCGCATGGACCGGTGCAGGACGTCGGTGAGCCGCTCGGCATTGGTCGACCCCTTGAGCGGCCGCCGCTCCACATTGGACTGCAGGCGGCCCGCCCAGTGGGCCAGCACCTCGGCGAAGAGGTGGTCCTTCGACTGGAAGTAGCGGTAGACCGTGCCCAGCGCCACTCCGGCCTCGGCCGCCACGTCCTTCATCTGGATCTGGTGGTGCTCGTGGTTGCGCAGAAGGCTCAACCCCGCCTCGACGATCCTCTCCCGCCGCTCCCGCTGGCTGGGGCTGAGGGTGTCGGGCAGGGGCGGCGCGCTCACCCTGGGGGCGGATCGCTTGGGCACGGACTTTCCTGCCGACCTTTCCGGTGAATGGAACCAAGCTTTGACTTGGCTGGAAGCAGATTCTACCTTAGCCGGGGCGGCCGGAGAGTCCGGCGGGGAAGGGAAGCTGGAGCATGGGAATGCCGGAGGGCGCAGCGATCATCGACA
>JAKAXN010000473.1 GCA_021816565.1 Actinomycetes bacterium | reverse complement strand
GGTCACGCCATGACCGCCCAGACCGCCATCGACAAGAGGCGGCGCGATCAGGAGAAAGCAGAGAGGGCCGGCCCGCAGTAGCGGGCCGGCCCTCTCCGGGTCTGGTGCTCGAGGGGGCTTAGAAGCCCATGCCTCCCATACCGCCCATGCCACCGGGGGCCGCTCCGGCTGCGGCCGGAGGGTTCTTCTCGGGCTTGTCGGCCACGAGAGCCTCGGTGGTGAGCAGCAGAGCGGCGATCGACGCGGCGTTCTGCAGGGCCGAGCGGGTCACCTTGGCCGGGTCGATGACGCCGGCCTTCAGCAGGTCGACGAACTCGCCGGTGGAGGCGTTGAGCCCGGTGTTACCGGACTCGGACTCGGCCTGGCGGACGATCACCGAACCCTCGAGGCCGGCATTGATCGCGATCCACTTGAGCGGCTCCTCGACGGCCCGCTCCACGATCTTGGCTCCGGTGGCCTCGTCGCCCACCAGGCTGGCCACCACCGCGGCGATGGCCGGGCGGCTGCGCAGCAGGGCGGTGCCGCCACCGGGGACGATACCCTCCTCGATGGCGGCCCGGGTCGCCGAGAGGGCGTCCTCGATCCGGTGCTTCTTCTCCTTGAGCTCCACCTCGGTGGCGGCGCCGACGCGGACCACGGCCACACCGCCGGACAGCTTGGCCAGCCGCTCCTGCAGCTTCTCCCGGTCCCAGTCGGAGTCGGTCTCGTCGATCTCCCGCTTGATCTGGGCGATACGGCCCTTCACATCGGACTCGGAGCCGGCGCCCTCGACGATGGTGGTGTTGTCCTTGTCGACGACCACCTTGCGGGCCCGGCCGAGCAGGTCGAGGGTGGTGTTCTCCAGCTTGAGGCCGACCTCCTCGGAGATGACCTGGCCGCCGGTGAGGACGGCCATGTCACCGAGCATGGCCTTGCGGCGGTCCCCGAAGCCGGGGGCCTTCACCGCGACCGAGGTGAACGTGCCACGGATCTTGTTGACCACCAGGGTGGCCAGGGCCTCGCCCTCGACGTCCTCGGCGATGATCAGCAGCGGCTTGCCGGACTGCATGACCTTCTCCAGTACCGGCACCAGGTCGTGCACGGCGCTGATCTTGGAGTTGGCGATGAGGATGTAGGGGTCCTCGAGGACGGACTCCTGACGCTCCGGGTCGGTCACGAAGTACGGCGACAGGTAGCCCTTGTCGAACTGCATGCCCTCGGTGAAGTCCAGCTCCAGGCCGAAGGTGTTGGACTCCTCGACGGTGACCACCCCGTCCTTGCCGACCTTGTCGATGGCGTCGGCCAGCACCTCGCCGATGGAGGCGTCGGCGGCGGAGATGGACGCCACCTGGGCGATCTCGCTCTTGTCGTCGATGTCCTTGGCCGAGCTCTTGATGGACTCCACGGCGGCGGCGGTGGCCTTCTCGATGCCCCGCTTGAGCGACATCGGGTTGGCCCCGGCGGCCACGTTGCGCAGACCCTCGCGGATGAGCGCCTGGGCCAGGACGGTGGCGGTGGTGGTGCCGTCGCCGGCCACGTCGTTGGTCTTGGTGGCGACCTCCTTGACCAGCTGGGCCCCCATGTTCTCGAAGGGGTCCTCCAGCTCGACCTCACGGGCGATGGTCACGCCGTCGTTGGTGATGGTCGGGGCGCCGAACTTCTTGTCGATGACCACGTTGCGGCCCTTGGGGCCGAGGGTGACCTTGACCGTGTCGGCCAGCTGGTTGACCCCGGCTTCCAGGCCCCGCCGGGCCTTCTCGTCGAACTTGAGCTGCTTGGGCACTTACTTCACCTTCGCAAGTACGTCACGGCTGGTGAGGATCAGCAGGTCCTCACCGTCGATGGTGATCTCGGTCCCGCCGTACTTGGAGTAGACGACCTTGTCGCCGACGGCGATGTCGAGGGGGATCAGCTCGCCGGTGTTCTCGGCCCGGCGACCCGGACCCACGGCGATGACCTCTCCCTGCTGGGGCTTCTCCTTGGCGGTGTCGGGAATGACCAGACCCGAAGCGGTCTTCTCCTCGGCCTCGCTGGGACGAACGACGATACGATCGTCGAGCGGCTGCAGACTCATGTCAGTGCGCCTCCGTTGGCTGTTAGCACTCTCACCTTGCGAGTGCTAACGATAGCGGCCGGGCGGCGCTAGTTCAACCGGTCTCGAATCGCAGGGTCAGGTTGGGATCGGCGGCCGCGTCGAGAGGGGTCGGCCCGTCGGTGCGCAGCCGGTACCAGGCGGTGGCCCCCACCATGGCGGCGTTGTCGGTGCACATGGCCCGGCTGGGGACGAACGCCGCCCGCCCGTCGGCCGCGGCGGCGCTGACGACGGCGTCGCGCAGGGCCGAGTTGGCGGCCACCCCACCACCGATGCAGATCGAGCGGACGTCGTGGGCGGCCGCGGCGGCCCTCGCTTTTTCCACCAGGACGTCCACGACCGCAGCCTGGAAGCTGGCCGCGATGTCCTCGGTGGGGGTGTCGGGGTTCTTGCGGACGTAGTTGATCACGCTGGTCTTCAGCCCGCTGAAGGAGAAGTTGTAGCCGTCGTGGCGCAGGCCCCGGGGGAAGGCCACGGCCTTCGGGTCGCCGGTGGCCGCCAGCCGGTCGATCACCGGACCGCCCGGGTAGCCGAGCCCGAGGAAGCGGGCCACCTTGTCGAAGGCCTCGCCGGCGGCGTCGTCGATGGTCTGGCCGAGCAGGCGGTAGTGCCCCTCGGCGGTCATCAGGATGAGCATGGTGTGGCCGCCCGACACCAGCAGCACCACGGCCGGCAGGGCCATCTCCGGGTCCTCCAGGAAGGCCGCGTGCAGGTGGCCCTCCATGTGGTTGACCCCGACGAAGGGCACCCCCCATGCCAGGGAGTAGGCCTTCGCCGCGCTGACCCCGACCAGCAGCGATCCGATCAGGCCCGGGCCGATGGTGGCCCCCACCGCGTCGAGGTCGGGCCCGGCCACGCCGGCCCGGCGGAGGGCCTCCGACACCACCGGGGTCAGCAGGTCCACGTGGGCCCGGCCGGCCACCTCGGGCACCACCCCGCCGAACGCCGCGTGGATGTCCACCTGGCTCGACACCACCGAGCTCAGCACCTGGCGGCCGTCCACCACCACCGCCGCCGCGGTCTCGTCGCAGGACGTCTCTATGGCCAGCACCGTCGTCATGTCCCGCTCCCGGTCTCGTCCACGGTGACGCCCCGGATGCCGTCCTCGATGGCCTCCAACCGGGCGGCATGCGCCGCCGAGTCGACGTCGTGGGCCCACATGATCAGCGCGTCCTCCTTGGTCTCGGCGTAGTAGTTCTTGCGCAGCCCCTCGGTCTCGTAGCCGAAGCGGCGGTACATGCTCTGGGCCGGGGTGTTCGACACCCTGACCTCGAGGGTCATGTGCCGGACCCCCCGCTCCAGGGCGGCCCGGTGCAGGTTGAGAAGCAGGCGGCTGCCGATCTGGTGGCGCTGCCACCCCGGGTCCACGGCGATGTTGGTCACGTGCCCCTCGTCGAGGCTGACCATCAGCCCGGCGTAGCCGACCACCCGCCGCTCGACGCGGGCCACGACGTAGTGGCGGCTGGAGTGCAGGCTCAGCTCGCTCAGGAACAGGGTCAGGGTCCAGGGCCGGGGGTAGACCTGGCCCTCGATGCGCAGCACCGACCGGAGGTGGCGCCGGCGCATGGGCACCAGGTGCACCTCGACGGGTCGGGCCGGCGTCTCCACTCCGCCCGGGGTCACCGCTGCTCCCAGCCGATCCGCACGTCGGCCCCGCGCAGGTAGGTGGGCGTCACCTTCTCCGGCGACAGGTCCGCCCGGGTGGCGGCCAGGGCCAG
>JAKAXN010000472.1 GCA_021816565.1 Actinomycetes bacterium | reverse complement strand
CGGCGGTGGTGGTAGCCGCCCTGGAGGCCGGGTCGCTGGCAGCCCTGGTGACCGACGCGGGCATGCCGGCGGTGTCGGACCCCGGAGCCCGGCTGGTGGCCGCGGTCAGCTCCGCCGGCCACCGCACCGAGGTGGTGCCCGGGCCGTCGGCGGTCAGCGCCGCCCTGGCCCTTTCCGGTCTGCCCGGCACCGGATACCGCTTCGCCGGCTTCCTGCCCCGCAAGGGGCGGGAGCGGGCCGTCGCGCTGGCCGACCTGGCCGCCACGCCCACCACCGTGGTCATCTACGAGGCGGCCAACCGGGTGGCGGGAACCGTGGCCGACCTGGCCGGCGCGTGCGGCGCGGACCGGCCGTTCGTCGCCGCCCGGGAGCTGACCAAGCTCCACGAGGAGGTGTGGCGGGGCACCCTGGGGGAGGCGGGGGAGTGGCTGGAGCGCTCCGGGGAGCCTCGGGGGGAATGGGTGCTGATGCTCGGTCCGGCGCCGGCCGCCCCGCCCCCGGAGGCCGGGGAACTGGCCCGGCGGATCACCGACGACCTGGAGTCCCGGCTGGCGGCCGGGGCCGACCGCCGCCAGGCGGTGGCGGAGGTCGCCTCCCGGCTGGGCGTGCCCAAACGCCAGGTGTACGCGCTGGCGCTGGAGCTGAAGGAGCGCCTCGGCAAATCGTGATCGGGATCCGGTGGGCCGGCGTCTTGGCCTACCCTCGACGGCCGTGGCCCGCTTCTATGTCACCACGCCCATCTACTACGTCAACGACGCCCCGCACATCGGCCACGCGTACACGACGGTCACCGCGGACGCTCTGGCCCGGTGGCACCGGCTGCTCGGCGAGGACGTCCACTTCCTGACCGGTACCGACGAGCACGGGCTCAAGGTCCAGCGGGCCGCCGAGGCCAACGGGCTGACGCCGCGCGAGCACGCCGACCGCACGAGCGAGCGGTACCGGCAGGTGTGGTCGTCTCTGGACATCTCCTACGACGATTTCATCCGGACCACGGAGGAGCGGCACTACCTCTCCACCCAGCAGTTGATGCAGGCGGCCTTCGACAACGGCTGGATAGAGCTGCGGCCCTACGAGGGTCTCTACTGCGTGTCCTGCGAGGCGTACTACACCGAGGCCGACCTGGTGGAGGCCAAGCTGTGCCCCATCCACCGCACCCCGGTGGAGTGGTTGGAGGAGGAGAACTACTTCTTCCGTCTGTCGGCCTTCACCGACCGGCTGCTCGAGTGGTACGAGCAGAACCCCGGCGTGGTGACCCCCGAGGCCAAGCGCAACGAGGCGGTGGGGCTGATCCGGGGCGGCCTGCGGGACATCTCCATCTCCCGCACGTCGATCACCTGGGGTGTGCCGGTGCCGTGGGATCCCAGCCACGTCTTCTACGTCTGGTATGACGCCCTGATCAACTACGCCACCGCCATCGGCTACGGGTCCGACCCGGAGCGCTTCGCCGCCTGGTGGCCGTCGGTGCACCATCTGATCGGCAAGGACATCCTGCGCTTCCACTGCGTCTACTGGCCGGCCCTGCTGATGGCGGCCGGGATCGAGCCGCCCCGTCGCATAGCGGTGCACGGATTCCTCCTGGTCGGCGGGGAGAAGATGTCGAAGACCGCTCTCAACCAGATCGCCCCGGCCGACCTGCTGCCAACCTTCGGCGTGGACGGCTTCCGCTACCACTTCCTCCGGGACCAGCCCTTCGGCCCCGACGGTGACTTCTCCTACGAGGGGATGGTGTCGCGCTACAACGCCGACCTGGCCAACAACCTGGGCAATCTCCTGGCCCGGGTGTCGACCGTCGTGGAGCGCAAGTGCGCCGGGGTGGGGCCGGCGCCCGATCCCGCCAGTCCCCTGCGCGCGGTGGCCGAGTCGGTCTACGCCCAGGCCTCCGCCGGCTGGGACCGGATCGCCCCCAGCGAGGCTCTCGAGGCCACCTGGCGACTGGTGCGCGACACCAACGCCGCCCTGGAGGCGGCCGAACCGTGGAAGGCCGAGCCCGGCCCGGCGGTCGATGCCGTGCTCGGCGATGCCCTGGAGGTGCTGAGGATCGTGGCCGTGCTGGCCAGCCCGGCGCTCACCTCGGCGGCGCAGGAGATATGGCGGCGTATCGGCCTGCCCGGGCGGGTCGACGAGCAGAGACTGCCCGCTGCCGCGGCCTGGGGCGGCTACCCGGGGGGCCTCCCGGTCGAGCGGGGCAAGCCCCTCTTCCCCCGGATCTCGGCCTGAGCTGGGCGCCATGTGGACCGACAGCCACTGCCACATCGACTACGAGGGGGTGGGTCCCGGGGCCGTGGCCGACGCCGCGGCCGCGGGGGTCACGAGGATGATCACCATCGGCACCGATGCCGCCTCCTCGGCGGCCGCCGTCGCCACCGCGTCAGGCCACCCGGGGGTCTTCGCCACCGTCGGCCTGCACCCCCACGAGGCCTCGGCCGGCACCGACGCCATCGCCGCCCTGCTCGACCGGCCCGCCCCGGTGGTCGTCGGCGTCGGGGAGTGCGGCCTGGACTACTTCTACGAGCACTCCCCCCGGGCGGCCCAGCGGGAGGCCTTCGCCGCCCAGATCGCCCTGGCCGCCGCCTGCGACCTGACCCTGGTCGTGCACACCCGCGACGCCTGGGACGAGACCTTCGACATCCTGGCCGGGGAGTCCCGGCCCGAGCGCTGGGTGCTGCACTGCTTCAGCGGCGGCCCCGACGAGGCCCGCCGGGGGCTGGACATGGGCGCCTACCTGTCGTTCAGTGGGATCGTGACCTTCAAGAAGGCCGACGACATCCGCCAGGCGGCGATCCTCTGCCCGAGCGACCGGATGCTGGTGGAGACCGACAGCCCCTACCTGGCCCCGGTGCCACACCGCGGCCAGCCCAACCGGCCCGGGTGGGTCCCTCTGGTGGGCGCCAAGGTGGCCGAGGTGCGCGGCGACCGGGTGGAGGACGTGGAGCGCTGGACCTGGGACAACGCCACCGAGGCGTTCCGTCTGCCGGCGTGACCCTCACGGCCCGTCAGGTGAGCGAACTCCTCTCCACCCACGGCCTGTCACCGAGCCGGGCGCTGGGCCAGAACTTCGTCGCCGACCCCAACACCGTCCGGCGCATCGCCCGCCTGGCCGGGGTGGGACCGGGCGACCGGGTGGTCGAGATCGGGCCCGGGCTGGGCTCGCTGACCCTGGCTCTGGCCGAGACCGGGGCGTCGGTGGTGGCAGTGGAGGCGGACCGCCACCTCATACCGGTGCTGGCCGAGGTGCTGGCCACCACCACGGTGAAGGTGGTCCACGCCGACGCCATGAAGCTGGACTGGCCGGCCCTGCTCGGCGACCGCCCCGGCTGGGTCCTGGTCGCCAACCTCCCCTACAACGTGGCCACCCCCCTGATAGCCGACGTCCTCGACCGGGTGGGGGCCATCGAGCGGATGCTGGTCATGGTCCAGCGGGAAGTGGGGGAGCGGCTGTGCGCCGGGCCCGGCGACCCCGCCTACGGAGCGGTGTCGGTGAAGGTGGCCTACTGGGCGACGGCGTCTCTGGCCGGTCGGGTGCCGGCCAGTGTGTTCGTGCCCCGGCCCCGGGTGGAGTCGGTGCTGGTGGACATCCGCCGCCGTCCGGCGCCCGCGGTGGACCCGGCCGAGGTGGATGCGACGCGCCTGCTAGGCCTGGTGCGGGCCGGTTTCGCCACCAGGCGCAAGATGCTGCGACGGTCCCTGGCCGGCCTGGTGGACCAGGCCGCGTTCGAGGCGGCCGGGGTGGACCCCCAGGGCCGGGCCGAGGATCTCGATGTGCAGGCCTGGGGGCGTCTGGCCCGGGCCG
>JAKAXN010000052.1 GCA_021816565.1 Actinomycetes bacterium | reverse complement strand
ACCCGGTCCAGCTGGAGGGCGTAGCGGGCGTTGACCGCGGCGACCAGGTGACCGACGTGTATGGGGTCGAAGGTGCCCCCGAAGATGCCGATCCTCTCACCCATACGGCTCACCCATGCCGGGCCGACGTTAGTAAGCGGCACAGCAGGGACGCGATTCTGCTTTGCTCTTGTGCCTGGTTTCCGCCACCCTGGTGTCATGAGTTCATCGCCGTGGGAGCCCGGCAGCTGGAGGGACCTGCCCGCGGAGCAGCAGCCGGAGTGGCCCGATCCCCACGCCCTGGACCAGGCGCTGAAGACCCTGGCCGGCATGCCGCCCCTGGTGTTCGCCGGCGAGGCCCGCAGCCTCCGCACCGCCCTGGCGGCCGTGGCCCGGGGGGAGGCGTTCCTCCTGCAGGCCGGGGACTGCGCGGAGTCCTTCCACGACTTCAACGCCGACAGCATCCGCGACAAGCTCAAAGTGATCCTGCAGATGGCGGTGGTGCTCACCTACGCCGGCGGCGTGCCGGTGGTGAAGCTGGGCCGCATCGCCGGGCAGTTCGCCAAGCCCCGGAGCTCCCCCACGGAGGTCGTGGACGGCATCACGCTGCCGTCGTTCAGGGGCCACCTGGTCAACGACGACGCCCCCTCCACCTCGGCCCGCATTCCCGACCCCAACCGGCTGCTCACCGCCTACCACCAGTCGGCTTCCACCCTCAACCTGCTCCGGGCCTTCACCAAGGGCGGTTTCGCCGACCTGTCCCAGGTGCACACCTGGAACCAGCAGTTCGTCGCCGACAGCCCCGGCGGGCGCAACTACGAGGCCCTGGCCGCAGAGATCGACCGGGCGCTGCGCTTCATGCGGGCCTGCGGGGTGAACCTCGGGGGCACCGCCTTGCACCAGGTCGACTTCTGGACCAGCCACGAAGCTCTCATCCTGGGCTACGAAGAGGCCATGACCAGGCGCGACTCCCTCACCGGGGCCTGGTACGACACATCGGCCCACCTGGTGTGGATCGGCGAACGGACCAGGCAGCTGGGCGGGGCCCACGTCGAGTTCGTGTCCGGCCTGTCCAACCCCATCGGGGTGAAGATCGGCCCGAACGCCACCCCGGACGAGGTGGTCCAGCTGTGCGACCGTCTCGACCCCGACCGCGACCCCGGCCGGCTCACTCTCATATCCCGCATGGGGGCGGGCAAGGTCGCCGACCGGCTACCGGCGCTACTGCGGGCGGTGCGCGACGCCGGCCATCCGGTGGTGTGGACCTGCGACCCCATGCACGGAAACACCTTCGTGGGCGCCGGCGGTCGCAAGACCCGCCACTTCGACCACGTCCTGGCCGAGATCGCCGAGTTCTTCGCCGCCTGCCGCTCCGAAGGGGCGTGGCCCGGCGGGGTGCACGTGGAGCTGACCGGCGACAACGTCACCGAGTGCCTGGGTGGCACCGACGAGATCCTCGAGAACCACCTGGAGCTGCGCTACACCACCACCTGCGACCCGCGCCTCAACGGGGGCCAGTCGCTGGACCTGGCGTTCCGGGTGGCGGAGCTGCTCCGCCGCTAGGCGGCCGGTGGGCGTGGTCCCGGCGCGACGGGCCATCCAGGGCGAACACCCCCCGGCGGACCCGCCGCTGCATGCCGGCCCGTACCAGCTGCCCCAGGTTGCGGTCGCTGACACCGGCGGCCAGCGCCTGCCGCCGGCCGAAACTCCGTGGCCGGCACCAGCGACCCTCAGCACTATCAAGTGCGCCTCATTGTTTTTCATAATTTGAGAGTGTATTGCCATACCTGACCTCGAAAGTCAAAAATACAATCTCAAAAAGTTGATCAACAGAGTCGGCTTTTGGTTGACTGGCCGTGTGCAGACGAGCTCCATCGACCCCGAGATCGCCGCGGACATCGCCAAGTTCGAACGCCTACTCGCCGACCACCTGGCCGGCCGGGTGGACGAGGACGCATTCCGGGTGTTCCGGCTCAACAACGGCATCTACGGCCAGCGCCAGGGCGGCCACAACCAGATGGTCCGCGTCAAATTCCCCTACGGAGGGGTCAACGCCGACCAGTTGGAGCTGCTGGCCGATGTGGCCGACCGCTACAGCCGGGGTTGGGGGCACCTGACCACCCGCCAGAACGTGCAGTTCCACTTCGTGCAGCTGGAACGGGTACCGGAGCTGCTCAGGGACCTGGCGTCGGTGGGCCTCACCACCCGCGAGGCCTGCGGCGACACCGTGCGCAACGTCATGGGCTGCCACCTGGCCGGGGCCTGCCCGTTCGAGGTGCTCGACATCAGCCCGTGGGCCGAGGCCACGTTCCGCTACTTCCTGCACCACCCCTACGCCCAGCGGCTGCCCCGCAAGTTCAAGATCAACTTCTCGGGCTGTGTCACCGACTGCGGCCAGGCCATGTTCAACGACGTCGGGGTGGTGGCCGTCAGCCGACCCCGGCCCGACGGGACCGTGGAGCCGGGCTTCCGGGTGTTCGTGGCCGGAGGGCTCGGGGCCAACCCTCACCCGGCGCAGGCGCTGGAGGAGTTCACCGCCCGCCCGGACCTGCTCCCAACCATCGAGGCGGTGCTGCGGACCTTCGACCACTTCGGCAACCGCTACAACAAGCTGCGGGCCCGGCTCAAGTGGGTCGTGGACGAGATCGGCATCGACGAGCTGCGCCGGCGCATCCTGCGGGAACGCCAGCTGCTCCTGGCCAGCTCGAGCTGGCCCGGTGGCATACCCGCCATCGTGGAGGAGCTGGGTGACGAGCCGGCGGGTCTCGACGCCCGGGTGGAGCCGACGCCGGTGGGCGCCCCGGTCACGCTCAACCTCACCCCCCGGGTGGAGCCGGACCCCTACACCCGGTGGGAGTCCACCAACGTGGTGGTCGGGGCGGCCAAGGGGACGGTCTCGGCCATCGCCTACGCCCGTCTGGGCGACATCACGAGCAGCCAGTTCCGGGCCCTGGCCGCCATCGTGCGCGACCTCGGCCTCACCCTGCGGGTCACCAACCGCCAGAACCTGGCGTTCCGGGGGTTGCAGTCCGACCAGCTGCCGCACCTCTATGACCGCCTGCGTGCCATCGGCATGTCCGAGCCCGGCGCGGAGCTGGCCCGCGACGTGGTGTCGTGCCCCGGCGCCGACACCTGCAACCTGGCCGTCACCCAGAGCCGGGGCCTGGCCGACGACATCGGGCGGGCCCTCGAGGAGGCCGGCCTCGGGGACGTGGGGGGCGTGCGCATCAACATCTCGGGTTGCACCAACAGCTGCGGGCAGCACCACATAGCCGACATCGGCTTCCACGGCGCCGAGCGACGGGCCCACGGCCGGCCGGCACCGGGCTACCAGATGCTCCTCGGCGGTCACGTCGGCAACACCGAGATCGAGTTCGGCCAGCGGGCCCTGCGCCTGCCGGCCCGGGCGGCCGCCGAGGCCGCAGTGCGGGTGGTGGGCCGCTTCGCCGAGGAGCGCCACGCCGGAGAGACCTTCGCCGGCTGGCTCGAGAGGGTCGGCGGGACGAAGGTGGTCGCCGCCGACCTGAAGGACCTGGACGAGTGGCCCGACCCCGAGGACCGCCCGGAGTTCTACGTCGACTTCGGGGAGACCGGTCCCTACAGCGCCGACGTCGGCCAGGGCGAGTGCGCGGCCGGGTAACCGGCGGAAAGGAGACAGTGGCGTGACCTCGCTGCTCGAAGCTGCAACCCTCCTCCGCTCCCCCGACCTGTCCGATGCCCGGCTGGCCGAGGTCAACCGTCGATTCGAGACCGCCCCGGCCGGCGCGGTCATCGAGTGGGCGGTGGAGCAGTTCCACCCGTTCATGTGCCTGGCCGCCTCGATGACCGACGCCGTCCTCATAGACCTGGCGGTGGCGGTGGAGCCGTCGATCGAGGTGGTGTTCATCGACACCGGCTACCACTTCCCCGAGACGCTGGAGACGGTGGAGCGGGTCCGGCGCCGCTACGGTCTGAACCTGCGGGTCCTGACGGTGGCTCCCCAGCCGGTGGAGTTGTGGAGGACGGCCCCGGCGAACTGCTGCTCGGCCGCCAAGGTGGAGCAGATGGACCGGGCCCTGCTGGGCAAGCTGGCGTGGATGAGCGGGCTGCGGCGGGCAGAGGCGCCGACGCGGGCGAAGGCGCCGATAGTGGCCCGCGACCTGAGGGGCCTGGTGAAGGTCAACCCGATCGCCAATTGGACCGATCAAGACGTAAGTGGCTACATCGCCGATCACGACATCCCGGTCAACCCGCTGCTGGGCCGGGGGTACCCCTCGATCGGCTGCCAGCCCTGCACCAGGCCGGTGCCCGAGGGGTCCGACCCCCGCTCCGGGCGATGGTCCGGCACCGACAAGACCGAGTGCGGCCTCCACCTCTGACCCGGGGCGCCCCGGACCGGCGGAGGTGGCCCGGCGGGCCGGCCCCCCGAAAGGGACCTCTGGTACCTTTGGGCCAGGAGCCGCGTAGGTGGAACGGGCGGAAGGTCTCCCCGTGCGATCGTCGAAAACTCAAAGGTTGCTGTTGGTAGTGCCTTCTGCCCGCCGGGCGGTAGCCGCGCTGTGCGCGCTCGCCCTCAGCTCCACCGGGATGGCCCTGGTGGGGGCGGGGCCGGTCGCGGCCCAGACCACTTCATCGACCACCCCGACGACGACGGCGCTGCTCCCCCTGCCCTCCACCACGACCACCAGCACCACCGCCCCGCCGGCCAGGACGGCTCCGTCCACCGCGCCGCCCACCACCGCGCCGGCCACCACCGCTCCGGCCAAGGGACCGACCACCACCAGGGTGGCCCCCACAGCGTCCACCACGCCAGGCGGGAAGGTACCGGCGGTGCCCACCGGCGGGCCGCCCACCACCGCAGCCGCGCCGGGAGCCCCTCCGGCTCCGCCCCCCGACCCGGGACCCATCCTCACCCAGGTGGACTCCGACCTGGCCCAGCTGAACGCCATCGACGATTACAAGCCGGCCCAGGCCCTCGTCGCTGACGCGCAGGCCCAGGTGACCGCAGCCGGCGCCACCCTGCAGTCGGCCCGCCAGACCCTCGACTCGGCCCGGGCGGCCCAGGTCCGGGCCGGCGACGCCAAGACCCTGGCCGACGCCAAGTTGCGGTCCATGGCCCTGGCCGCCTACATCGGCGTGGGATACACCACCCCCGGCTTCGGCGCTCCCCCGAACGGCAACGGCACGGCCGGTCCCGGTACGGTCTCCACCCCGGGCGGCCTGACCGGGGTGGAGGCGCTCGACGCCAAGGAGATGCTCGTGCTGGTGGGCGAGCGGGCCCGGCGCAACTACGACCAGGCGAAGGCCGACGTGGCCGACGCCGGGCGGACGGTGACGGCGGCCACCGCCGCCTACAAGAAGGCCCAGGCCGGCGTGGGGGCGGCGGAGGGGGCCCTCCTCAACGCCCAGCAGACCCTCAAGCAGGTCACCACCGCAGCCGTCACCCCGGGAGCGGCGGCGGCCACTGCGCTTCCCAACCTGGCGTCGCTGACACCGTCGGGCCCCCCGGCCGCCGGGCAGGCGGCGACCGGCACCAGGCAAGCCATAGAGGCGGCGGCCGCCACGAACCAGGCCGGTTCGGGGCCGATCTCCCCGGCCATACTGGGCCCCGCGGCGCTGACCGGGTCGGACCTGGCCGCCTGGTTCGCCAGCACCGGACGCCAGGCCGACGCCACCGTGCCCATCGCCCAGCTGGCCCAGGACTACCAGGACTGGGGCCAGAAGACCGGGGTCCGCTACGACGTGGCGTTCGCCCAGTCGGTGGTCGAGACCGGCTTCTTCTCCTTCCCAACCGGCGGGCAGCTGACGGCCAAGGACAACAACTTCGCCGGTATCGGGGCCTGCGACACGTGCGCCCACGGGTGGAGCTTCCCCGACGCCAGCACCGGGGTGGGTGCCCAGCTGGAGCTGCTCTACGAGTACGCCAGCAACAAGGGCCTCCCGAAGGGGCTCCCGAACGTCATCGGGGCGGGCGGGCCGGGTGGGTGCTGCCAGACCTGGACGCAGCTGGCCGGGGTCTGGGCGTCGAGCACCGTCTACGGCATCTCCATCATGACCATCTACCACCAGATGCTGAGCTGGCTCATACCCCAGCGCCAGATCGCCGCCGGGCTGGTCGCGTCCAAGTCGCCGGCCAGCCAGGGACCGGAGCTGGCCCCGCTCCCGGGGGCACCGCCGGCCGCCGGCGCGACCCCCGCCCGGGCCGGGGCGAAGGTCTCGGCCGCGGCCCGCAGGAGCTAGTAGGCCCGCGGCACCTGGGAGATCCGGGCCAGCACCCAGTCGTAGGCACCGGAGCTGACCGGGGCCTTGCAGTAGCGGCACTCCCCCGACAGGTCCAGGTCGAGCGGCGCCCCGCAGTTGGGGCACTTCTGGGTCATGATCCCCCCGGCGGCCGGCGTCTGGGCCGACGACGACCGCTGGAAGGTCCAGTCCTCCATCCACTGCTCCACCCGCCGGTCCCCCCGCACCACCTTCTCCGAGCGGTCGTCGATGTCGTAGTCGGCGCAGGCAGCCAGCACCCTGACGGTGACGGTGTCGTAGTTGGCGTCGGTGTGGGCGGCGATGATCGTGAGGCTGCCGACGGAGAGATCCTCGAGGACGTTGCGCTTGTGACCGTCCAAGTAGCCCTGTATCTGCACCCGGTGCTGCTGCCACAGCCCGTCGGCCATCACCTGACGGCTCAACTCCGGCTTGCGTTGGGTCCAGGCCTCCTGGACCACGAAGAACGTCCGCTGCACCTGCTCGAGGAACACCTCCCGGTTGAACCCGGGATCGTGACCGGAGATGGCGGCCAGCCCGGCTTCGGAGCCCTCGGGCCCGGTGCTGGGCGGTGGTTCGCTCCCGGGGAAAAGGTCCCCCCGCACCGTGCTGATCGCCGGTTGGTCGGAATGGGACCACCCACCGGTCCCGGGAGAGGGTGGGGCGCCCACGCTGTCGCTCATCTCCCAGCCGCCGGACGGCCGGCGGCGGCGCCGGAACACGCTGAACATGGTTACCACCACCAGGATCACGACGATCAGGACCACTACCCCGCCGATACCACCCCCGCCTGCGGAGCCGCCTCCCCCGAAGAAGAAGAAGCCCCCGCCCCCACCGCCGCCGAAGCCGCCCCCGCCCCCACCGCCCCGGCCGATGCCTCCGCCACCGAAGCTGTGACCCCCGCCGGCCCGGGCCACCAGACCGGCGAGTTCGGGCATCATCGGGGCGGCCCCACGTCGGTCACGCCTGGTCGCCCTCCGGCGCGGAGCCGCCTCCGGCCCCGTCGACCCCGGTGCCGCACGACGGGCAGAACCGGGCGCCGGGGTCCAACTCCGTCCCGCAATTCGAGCAGTGCGCCGAAGAGGCGGCGAGGGCCGTGCCGCACGAGGAGCAGAATCTGGCCCCCGGCGGGTTGTCGGCCGCGCAGCTGGGACATTTCACCGAGGCGGGGACCAGGGAAGCCCCGCAGGAGGAGCAGAACCGGGCTCCGGGCGGGTTGTCGGCGGAGCAACCGGGGCACTTGACGGTGGCCGTCACCTGCGACTGGGCGGCGTAGCCGGCGCCGCCCCCGGCGAACCCGGGTCCGGCGGGCGGCTGGGGTCCGGCCCCGGCCGGGGCCGCGGCCTGCCCCCCGAGGCCCAGCCCGGCGGCCAGGAACGCCCCACCGGTGGCCCCGCCACCTTTGGCCATGCCCTGTCCGGCGCCGAGGGCCATCTCCCCCTGGGCGTACTGCCCGAAGCCCCCGGCCAGCCGGGAGTACGCAGTGTCCTTGGCCAGGGTCTTCAACTGGGCCTCGTCCTCGGGGGAGAGGTTGACGTCGAAGTTCCCCATGCGGATGATCTCGACCCCGTAGGAGGCGAGCTGCTCGTTGCCGGCGGCCACCACCTCCTTCTCGATGTCGGGGGTGTAGGCCGACAGTCCCAGGATGGGCCAGCCGTTGCGCACGATCTGGACCGTCATGTGGGTGCGCATGACCTTGAGGAGCTGGTCGCTCATCCAGCCGGTGACCGCTTCGTTGTCGGCCACGTTGACGGTGCCGACCAGGTTGGTGATCAGCGCCACCGGGTCCTTGACCTTCATCGAGTAGTCGCCGTAGACGCGCAGCGTGACGATCATCCCGGTCTGGGGGTCCTGCACGTCGTCGATGCGTCCCCCGAAGGTGTTGCCCGGGTACTCGCGGGTGCCGACGAAGTACAGCTCGGCCTTGTAGGCGTTGCCCCCGGTCGCGAAGTCGATCAGCGCGCCGAGCCCGGGCATCTCCTCGGCGTCGATGCGGTGGCGGCCGGGGCCCATGGTGGCCACCACCTGGCCGGTGTTCACGAACAGGGCCATCTCATCGGCGTTGACGATGGCCCGGGTGTACTTGCGGATGTTGGTGTCGGGCCACTTGAACACGATCTGGTACTTCCGGTCGTCGGGTACCGCTATGAACTCCCGGTCCAGCAGCGCCATGTTCAGTCCTCCTCGTTGGACCCGTGGCCGTCGCGCTCAGGGTAGACGACCCCACCTGGAACCAGCCTGAGCCGGCTGGTAAATCCATCTCAGGGAGGAGGCTCCCCCGCTGTCCGCTTCGCGGCATCGGTGCCCGAACCGGCGGTCGCAGGGGGAGCCCCGGTAAGGTGGACCGATTGCTTCAGTGGCCTGAATGGCCGGACCAGAAGGACGATTTCCACCGTGAGCGACGCCGCCCCCGCCCGTTTCGAGTCCCCTGCATCGGTCCGCGAAGGCCTGCGCGGCGTGTCCTACCTCGCCGATGAGGGCATCGCCGGGGTGGTGTTCCTGGCCGAGCGGCTGGGCAAGCCGATCCTGGTGGAGGGGCCGGCCGGGACCGGCAAGACCCAGCTTGCCAAGTCGGTGGCCGAGCTGACCGGGTCGAGGCTGATCCGGCTGCAGTGCTACGAGGGTCTGGACGAATCGAAGGCCCTCTACGAGTGGAACTACAAGAAGCAGCTGCTGCGCATCCAGGCCCAGCGGGTCGGTGAGGCCCAGGGCGGCGAGGGCTGGGCCGACATCGAGGAGGACATCTTCTCCGAGCCGTTCCTGCTGACCCGGCCCCTGCTCGAGGCCATCCGGGCGGACGACCCGGTCGTGCTGCTGATCGACGAGGTCGACCGGGTGGAGGTGGAGACCGAAGCCCTGCTGCTCGAGATCCTCTCCGACTACCAGGTGTCGATTCCCGAGCTGGGCACCGTCAGCGCCACCCAGATCCCGCTGGTGTTCCTGACCTCGAACAACACCCGGGAGCTCTCCGAGGCGTTGAAGCGGCGGTGTCTGTTCCTGCACATCGACTACCCGGAGATCGAGCGGGAGAAGGAGATCGTCCTGACCCGCGTGCCGGGCATCTCCGAGGCCCTGGCCGACCAGGTCGTGCGCATCGTGCGGTCCATCCGCAGCCTGGAGCTGAAGAAGGCCCCGTCGGTGTCGGAGACCCTGGACTGGGCCCGCACCCTGCTGCTGCTGGGCATCCAGTCGGTGGACGCCGAGACGGCCAAGGACACCCTGCACATCCTGCTCAAGTACCAGTCCGACATCGAAAAGGCGGCCAAGGACCTGAGCTCCTCCGCGGCCGCCGGCTCGCGCTAGGACTGCGACCGGTGACCACGGACGTCCCGGAGCTCCCGCTCGGCAGCTCGGCCGGCCTCCTGGAGTCGCTGGCCGGCTTCGTCAAGGAGCTGCGCACGGCCGGGATCCCGGTCAGCCTCACCGAGAACCTCGACGCGGTGGAGGCCCTGAGACACGTCCCCCTCGACGACCGGGACGCGTTCAAGTACGCCCTGGCCGCCACCATGGTCAAGAACAACGCCCACTGGAAGAGCTTCGAGACGGTGTTCGAGGTGTACTTCTCCTTCCGGGGCCGGGAGTACCGCCTGACGGAGGGCGACGAGGAGCCGGGGGCCGAGGACATGCTCGCCGACCTGCTCGGGTCCCGCCCGGCCGAGGGCCAGGGTGGAACCGAGGGCCTGACCCACGAGCAGCTGGCGGAGATGCTGTTCCGGGCCCTGATGGACGGCAACGACGCCATGCTGCGGGCCATAGCCCGGGCCGCGGTCACCCGCTACGCCGGTATGGAGCCGGGGCGGCCGGTGGGCGGCACCTATTACCTGTACCGGACCCTGCGCCAGCTGGACCTGGATTCGGTCCTGCAGCGGATGATGGACCAGACCCGTGAGCGGTCGGAGGTCCAGACGGACCTGGAGGAGCGGCTGGCCCGGGAGGAATACGAGGCCCGCCTCGACGCCCTGCGCCGGGAGATAGAAGCGGAGATCCGGCGCCGCCTGGTAGCCGACCGGGGGGCCGAGGCGGTGGCCAAGTCGGTCCGCAAGCCTCTCCCGGAGGACATCGACTTCATGCACGCCAGCCGGGAGGAGCTGGTGGCCCTGCGCAAGGCCATCGCCCCTCTGACCCGCAAGCTGGCGGTCCGCCTGGCCCGCAAGCGCCGCCACGGCCGCAAGGGCCCGCTGGACTTCCGCAACACCGTCCGCCACTCGCTGTCCTACGGCGGGGTGCCCGCCGACCCCAAGTTCCGCTACCCCCGACCGTCCAAGCCCGAGATCATGGTCATCGCCGACATCTCCGGCTCGGTCGCCGCCTTCGCCCGCTTCACGCTGCAGATGGTGTACGCCATCAGCTCGCAGTTCAGCCGGGTCCGCTCGTTCGTGTTCATCGACGGCATCGACGAGGTCACGGACTACTTCAAGGGCAACGAGGACATCTCCGACGCCATCCACCGGATAAACACCGAGGCCGATGTCATCTGGGTAGACGGCCACTCCGACTACGGTCACGCCTTCGAGGCCTTCTGGGACCGCTGGGGCCGCGACGTCAACAGCAAGACCACGGTGCTGCTGCTCGGGGACGCCCGGAACAACTACCACGCGGCCCAGGCCTGGGTGCTGGCCGAGATGGCGAAGAAGGCCCGCCACGTGTACTGGCTCAACCCGGAGCCCCGCTCCTACTGGGACACCGGCGACTCCATCGTGAGCCAGTACGCCACCCACTGCGACGGCGCCTACGAATGCCGCAATCTGAAGCAGCTCGAACGCTTTGTGGAGCAGTTGAGCTAGACGTTCCCGGCTATTTGGGACGGTGTTGTCGATGTGTTGGCCCGGGAGCGACCCGGATCGACCATACTGATGCCGAGCAGGCGGGCCGGTAGGGCCCGCTCGGGAGCCGGGCGATCACAGGGGTCGGCCCCTCCTCCACGATGGGACTGCGGATGTCCCGCTGTATCGAAGAGGTGAAGCATGTACTACTCCTTGGAGATCCCCGACGGCCTGGATCAGGTCGTGCCGGAGACGGACGAGGTCGCCGAGATGCTCGAGGCGCTGGTCGCCACGTGGGACAGCGAGGTGGAGCGGGCCCGGGCCACCGAGGCCGAGGTGGCCTCAGCGGCGTCGGACCCGGCCGGGCCCCCGCCGTCGGCGACCACCGCGGAGCTGGAGGCTCTGCGGCGGAGCCACCGGGCCCTGGTGGAGACCCTGGAGCGGTCGATCTCGGATCTGGAGGCCCTGCAGCAGAAGACCGCCGGGATCGTCCGGCTGGTGACCGAGGCGGTCCGGGCCCCCGATGACAGCGGCCTGTGCCTGACCGCATCGGGGCCGACCGAGTTCCCCTCCAGCGAGGAGACCGAGGCCATCGACATGGACAACCGCCGCGACCTGGCCAACCTGGACGTCCCCTCCAGGTGGCACCCCATGCGGCGACGGCGGGCCGCCCGGGGGTCCTGACCGGCCGGTCAGCCCCGGATCTGGCCGGTACCGCTCACCAGGTACTTGGTGGTGGTCAGCTCCCTCAGGGCCATCGGGCCCCGGGCGTGCAGCTTCTGGGTGCTGATGCCGATCTCGGCGCCGAAGCCGAACTCCTCGCCGTCGGTGAAGCGGGTCGACGCGTTGACCACGACCGCGGCGGCATCCACCTCCCGCTGGAACCGGCCGGCCGCCTCCAGATCACGGGTGACTATGGCCTCGGTGTGGCCCGAGCTGAACCGGCGGATGTGGTCGATGGCCGCGTCGATGTCGTCCACCACCCGGACACTCATGACCAGGTCGAGGAACTCCCGGCCGTAGTCCTCCTCGCTGGCCGGCCGGGCCCGGTCGGCACCCAGGATGGAGACCGTCTCAGGGTCTCCTCTCAGCTCCACCTGCCCCATCCGGGCTGACAGCCGGGGCAGGAACTCCCCGGCGACGGCGCGGTGCACCACGAGCGATTCGGCGGCGTTGCAGACGCTGGGCCGCTGCGTCTTGGCGTTGACCACGATGGAGACGGCCATGTCGAGATCGGCGTGGCGGTCGACGTAGACGTGGCAGTTGCCGTCGCCGTCGATCACGTAGGGGACGGTGGCGTGCTCCTTGATGGCGGCGATCAGGGAGGGGCCGCCCCTCGGGATCAGGCAGTCGATCACCCCGTCGAGGCGCATGAACTCGCGGGCGGACTCCCGGCTGACATCATCGACCATGACGAGGGCGTCGGCCGGCAGGCCGGCCTTCGGGTAGGCCTCGCGCAGGACCGCGGCGATGGCCAGGTTGGAGCGAAGGGCCCCGGAGCTGCCCCTGAGGAACGCTGCGTTGGCCGACTTGAGGCACAGCCCGGCCGCGTCGCTGGTGACGTTCGGACGGTTCTCGTAGATGATGGCCACCACGCCGAGCGGCACCCGCACCTGGCGTATCTCCAGGCCGTTGGGCCGCACCCAACCGTCGACGACCTGGCCGACCGGGTCGGGCAGGCCGGCGACCTGGCGCAGCCCGGCGGCCATGGCCCGGATCCGGCGCTCGTCGAGGCGCAACCGGTCGACGACGGTCGACGGCGCCGCGGCCCGCTCGGCCGCGGCCAGGTCCTCCCGGTTGGCCTCGAGCACCGGGTCGGCCCGGGCCTCCAACAGGTCGGCGGCGGCGTGGAGGGCGGCGTCGCGGGCCGCGCTCGACGAGGTGGCCAGCACCCGGGCCGCCTCCTTGGCCCGCCGGCCCAGCTCCGACACTGCAGTGACCGTCATCGCCGCAAGGGTACCCCGACCGCCAGGGGCGGCCTCGGCCCGGCGCCGGCAGGCCGTAGCCTGGGGGCCGGTGACCAACCTCCCCGAGCCGGTGCAGCACCGGGAAGTGACTCGGCCCCCCGCCGTGCTGCGGGCCGCGGTGTCACCCGGGGCCCTGGCCCTGGCCGCCGCCGGGGCCGCGGTCGGGGTCCTGGTGTTCCACGCCTGGCTGGTGGCGGTCCTCCTGGCCTTCGCCGGCTGGTCCGGCCGGGTGGCGGCCGCGGCGCTGGCCACCCGGCGGAGGGCCGCGCAGGCCCGGCCGGCCCCGGCCCAGGTCGACCCCTGGTCGGTCCCCGACCCGTGGAGGCCGCTGCTCCAGCAGCTGGCCGGTGCCCAGACCAGGCTCGACCAGGTGGTGGCCGAGTGGCCGCCCGGTCCGCTACGGGAGCGGCTGATGTCGCTCCAGCCCCAGGTCTGGAACGACGTGGCAGGACTGGTGGCCATGGCCCGGCGGGGCGCGGCGATGACCGGCTGGACCGGGGCGGCTCCCGCCGCCGGCCGGCCCTCCTCTGAGGCGGTCTCGGCCGAGCTGAGGCTCATCGCCGCCGAGCGGGCCGCCGGGGGCACCCACCCGGCGGGGGATCTGGACCGCCGGGAGGAGGCGCTGGCGTCGCAGCTGCGGGCACTCCGGCGGTCCGAGCAGGCGGCCGCCGAGCTGCTGGACCGGTTGCGGGCCGCGGTGTCCTCCCTCGACGCCAGCGTCACCGGGCTGCTGTCCCTGGGCGGCGAGACCGGGGCAGCCGAGGGGGTCTTCTCCTCGCTCGAGCAGCTCGGCGAGCAGGTGTCGGCGCTGCGGGCGGCGGTCGCCGAGACGGCCGGTCCACCGCCGGAACCGACAAAGCCGTAGCATTGGTTCCATGGGCATGATCGACGTGCTGCGCCGGCGCTGGAAATACTTCACCGCCAAGACCGAGAGCCGCTTCGAAGCCAGCGCCGACCCCAAAGTGCAGCTGGAGCAGGCCATAGCCGACGCCCAGGACCAGCACCGTCGGCTGGTGGAACAGGCGGCCAACGTGGTGGCCAACCAGAAGCAGAACGAGTTGCAGCTGAACCGGGCCATGGAGGAGTTGGAGAAGGTCCACCACTCCACCCGCCAGGCGCTGATGATGGCCCAGGAGGCCGAGAAGGCCGGCGACTCGGCCAAGGCCCGGGAGTACAACCAGACGGCGGAGGCCTTCGCCAACCGGCTCATCGCCACCGAGAACCAGGTGAACGACCTGAAGACCCTCAGCCTGCAGTCAGCTCAGGCGGCCGACCAGGCCCGGGCGGCCGTGCAGCAGAACTCGCTGGCCCTCCAGCAGAAGCTGGCGGAGCGCCAGAAGCTCATGTCGCAGCTCGACCAGGCCAAGATGCAGGAGCAGCTCAACCGGGCCATGAGCACCCTTAGCGCCACCGTCGACCAGAGCACCCCCTCACTCGACCAGGTCCGGGAGAAGATCGAGGCCCGCTACGCCAAGGCCATCGGCACCTCGGAGCTGAGCGGCCAGACGGTGGAGTCCCGGATGCTCGAGGTCCAGCAGGCGGCCATGGGATCGGAGGCCCGCAGCCGCCTGGACTCCATGCGCGCCGAGCTGGGCATCGGCGCCGGCGCCGAGCTGTCCAGCCCCAACTCCGGAGAGCTCCACGCCGGCTCGCCGGAGGAGACGCCGCAGCCCGCTGGTGACGAGTAGTCGAGGGGGCTCGTAGCCGAATCGGCCCCACCGCTGTCCCCCGCCGCCGGCGGCGGGCCGTGAGGCCTGGTTCGGCTAGGAGCCCTTTTCGGCGTGGCCCCCGAATTCCTTGCGCATGGCCGACAGGACCTTGTCGGCGAAGTCGGCCTGGCCGCGGGAGGAGAAGCGCTCGAACAGGGCGGCGCTGAGCACGTGGGCCGGAACGGCCTCGTCGATGGCGGCCATCAACGTCCAGCGACCCTCCCCGGAGTCGGACACCCGGCCGGCGAAGGTCTCCAGCCGGGGGTCCTGGCTCAGGGCGTGGGCGGTGAGGTCGAGCAGCCAGGAGGCGATCACGCTCCCCCGCCGCCACACCTCGGCCACCTCGGCGGTGTCGATGTCGTACCGGTAGTACTCGGGGTTGGCCAGGGGCGTGGTCTCGGCGTCCGCCACCACATCCGGGTCGTTACCGATGTTGGCCCGGTGCAGGATGTTGAGGCCCTCGGCGTAGGCGGCCATGACCCCGTACTCGATGCCGTTGTGGACCATCTTGACGAAGTGGCCGGCCCCGTTCGGGCCGCAGTGCAGGTAGCCCTGCTCGGCCGGGGAGGGCTCCCCGGCGCGCCCGTCGGTGCGGGGGGCGGCGTCGACCCCCGGCGCGATGGTCTTGAAGATCGGGTCGAGATGGTCGACCACCTGGTCCTCGCCGCCGATCATCAGGCAGTAGCCCCGCTCGAGGCCGAACACGCCGCCGCTGGTGCCCACGTCGACGTAGTGGATCCCCTTCTCCTTGAGCTGGGCCGCCTTGTGGATGTCGTCGTGGTAGTAGGAGTTGCCCCCGTCGATGATGATGTCCCCGGCCTCCATGACCTCGGCGAGCCGGTCGACGGTCTGGCCGGTGTAGGCCGCCGGGACCATCACCCACGCGGCCCGGGGCTTCTGCAGCTTCCCGACGAACTCCTCGATGCTGGCGGCTCCGGTCGCCCCCTCCTTCTCGAGGTCGGCCACGGCGTCGGAGTTGACGTCGTAGACGACGCACTCATGGCCGTCCCGCATCAGCCGGCGCACCAGATTGGCGCCCATCCTGCCCAGACCGACCATGCCGAGTTGCACTTCGTGCCTCCCTAGAGTTGGTAGCGACAGGGCCATCCTGCCAGACCCGTCGGTACCTACCCGCCCAGGGGCGCTTCGCCCTACGGCAGGATGACCAGATCGTCGCGGTGGACCACCTCGGCCACGGTGTCGGCCGGAAGCTCGCTGCTCCGCCGGCCGGCCAGGTCCTTCACCATGCCGGCCGGGTGGCGGACCAGGCCCTTGGCGAACACCTGGCCGTCGGGACCGGCCAGCTCCACCGCGTCGTCGGCGTCGAAAGACCCGACGGCGTCCACCACCCCGGCCGGGAGCAGCGACACCCCCCGCTCCATGAGCGCGTGACGCGCCCCGGCGTCGACCACGATGGTGCCCGACGAGCCCAGGGCGAAGGCGATCCACAGCTTCCGGGCCGGCAGCCGCTGCGATCGGGGGACGAAGACGGTGCCGACGCCGGCCACCCCCTCGACGGCGTCCACCAGCACGCCCGGTCGGGCCGCGGCGGCGATGACCGCCCGCACCCCCGACCAGGCGGCGATCTTGGCCGCCGCCAGCTTCGAGGCCATCCCGCCGCTGCCCCGGGTGGTCCCGGCCCCGCCGGCCAGAGCCTCCAGCTCCTGGTCCACCGCCACTATCTCCTCGATCAGGGAAGCCTGCTGGTCCAGCCGGGGATCCCCGGTGAGCAGCCCGGCCTGGTCGGTGAGAAGGACCAGGGCGTCAGCGGTGAGCAGGTGCGACACCAGGGCCGCCAGGCGGTCGTTGTCACCGAAGCGGATCTCGTCGTCGGCGATGGCGTCGTTCTCGTTGACGACCGGGACGACCCCCAGGTCCAGGAGGACCTGCAGGGTCTGGCGGGCATGGAGGTACTGCTGGCGGTTGACGAAGTCCAGCGGGGCCAGGAGGACCTGTCCGCCGACCAGGCCGTGGGCGGCCAGGGCCCGGTTGTAGTGGTCGACGAGGTGGGCCTGGCCCACTGCGGACACGGCCTGCAGGACGGCCGGGTCGCTCGGCCGGTCGAGGCCCAGGACGGGCAGGCCGGCGGCAATGGCCCCGCTGGTCACCACCACCACCCGGTCCCCCGAGCGGCGCAGCTCGGCCACCTCGGCGCACAACTTCTCGATGGCCGCAGCCACGATGCGACCCTGGTCGTCAGTTAGCGACGAGGTGCCGATCTTGGCCACCACCAGCCGACCGGTCAACGCCGGGCCCTCTCCCCCGGCATCTAGTCCGGCTCGTACTCGAACTCGAATGTCCCGATGCGAACCAGCTCACCGGAGCGGGCCCCGGCCCGGGCCAACGCCCGGTCGACGCCCAGGCTGCGGAGGCGGGCCTGTGCGTACTCGAGGGCCTCGGGGATGGTCAGGTCGGACAGGGCCACCGCCCGGGTCGCGGCCCGGCCCTGGACCAGCCAGGCACCGTCGGTGTCGCGCCCTACAGCCACGCCGGCCGGCTCGGGCCGGTGCACCACGAAGCGCCGACCGGCCGGGCCCAGCTCCTCGCGGGCCTTCTGGACCATCCCGGCCACGGTGCCGAGCAGGGGCCGCAGACCGTCGCCGGTGAGGGCGGAGACCCGGGTGCCGCCCCAGCCGCAGTCCGGGCCGGCCTCGTCGGCCTTGGACCCGATGACCAGGCGCGGCCGCGACAGCAGATCCGGCTGGTAGCGCCCCAGCTCGTCGAGCAGGGTCGCCTCCTGCTCGGCCGGCGACCGGCCCTCGGTCGGGCTCAGGTCGATCAGGATCAGCAGCACCCGGGCCCGCTCGATGTGGCGGAGGAACCGGTGGCCCAGACCCCGTCCCTCGCTGGCCCCCTCGATGAGGCCGGGGATGTCGGCCATCACGAACTCGTGCTCTTCGAAGCGCACCACCCCCAGGTGCGGCTCGAGGGTGGTGAAGGGGTAGTTGGCGATCTTGGGTTTGGCCGCCGACACCCGGGAGATGAGGGTGCTCTTGCCGGCGTTGGGGAAGCCGACCAGGGCCACATCGGCCATGAGCTTGAGCTCCAGGTCGAGCCACCGCTCCTCCCCCAGCTCGGCCTGCTCGGCGAACGCCGGGGCCCGCCGGCGGTTGGACAGGAACCGGGCGTTGCCCCGGCCTCCCTGCCCGCCCCGGGCCGCCAGCCACCTGTCGCCCTCCCGGGCCAGGTCGGCCACCACGGAGCCGTCGCGATCGCGCACGACGGTGCCCTCAGGCACCGGCACCTCCATGTCGGCGCCGGCCTTGCCGTGACGGCCCTTGCCCATGCCGTGCACGCCGTTGCCGGCCCGACGGTGCGGGTGGTCGCGAAAGCCGTACAGCGAAGCCACGTTGCGGTCGGCGACCATCCAGACGTTGCCACCGTTGCCACCGTCGCCGCCGTCGGGGCCGCCCTTGGCCACGTGGGCCTCACGGCGGAACGAGACGGCGCCCGCGCCACCGTCGCCCCCTTTTACATGGATCTGGGCTTCGTCGACGAATGATGACACGGTGCTTGCCCGGACCCGGGCCGGGTCCGGGCGGGTGATCAGACCTCGGTCAGGACGTCGACGAGCCGACGGCCTTTACGGCTGGCGAACTTGACCTTGCCGTCCTTGAGGGCGAAGAGGGTGTCGTCGCCGCCGCGGCCCACGTTCTCACCGGGGTGGAAGCGGGTGCCGCGCTGGCGCACGATGATCGAACCGGCCGACACCGCGGTGCCGTCGAAGGCCTTCACGCCGAGGCGCTTGGCCTCGGAATCGCGGCCGTTACGGGTGGAGCCGCCACCTTTGGTCTTTGACATCTTCTACGCCTCCGGGCTGGTACCGCTGATCCGGATACCGGTGATCTCGATGGTGGTGTACTTCTGCCTGTGACCCCAGGCCTTGCGGCTCCGGGTCTTGGGCTTGTAAGTGAAGCCCTTGATCTTCGGGCCCTTGGCCTCGCCGATCACCCGGGCCGACACCGTGGCCCCGACCAGCTGCGCCTCGGTGGACAGCACGCTGTCCCCGGCGACGAGCAGGACGGGCTGGAAATTGACTTCTTCGCCTTCAGCCGCGCCGAGCCGCTCGACGGAGAGGGTCTGACCCTCTTCGACGCGCTCCTGCTTACCTCCGGTCTTGATCACCGCATACACAAGAGGGAGAGTCTACAGCAGAGACTCGTCGAACACTATGCCGCGCCCCCCGCACGTCGGGCAGGCCTCCGAGAAGCTCTCGACCAGGCCCTCGGAGATGCGCTTGCGGGTCATCTCCACCAGGCCCAGCTCCGAGATGTCGAACACCTGGGTGCGGGTCTTGTCCCGGGCCAGGGCGCCCCGGAAGGTCTTGATGACCTCGCTGCGGTTGGCGGCGATCTCCATGTCGATGAAGTCGATGACGATGATGCCGCCGATGTCGCGCAGGCGCAGCTGGCGGGCTATCTCCTCGGCCGCCTCC
>JAKAXN010000471.1 GCA_021816565.1 Actinomycetes bacterium | reverse complement strand
GCCCTCATGAGCCTCGTCATCCTGATCATCCTCATCGTCGCCGGGCGGGTGGTGGCCGCAAGAGCCCGCCGCAACACCGCCCGGATGTCTCTCTAAGGTGGAACCTGTAATGCCGGATCCCACTTCCGTTGTAGCCTCCCGTGACGTGAGCGCCTCCGACCGGCCCCTCGCCGCCGGCCCCACCGGGTCGCCCCCAATCGGGCCGGAGGTGGACAACCCCGTCTTCGATGTCGAGGGCGTCAGCTTCTTCTACGGGGACCACAAGGCCCTGCAGGACGTGGACCTGAAGATCGGCCGTCACCAGATCACCGCCCTCATCGGGCCGTCCGGGTGCGGCAAGACCACCTTCCTCCGGTGCCTCAACCGCATGAACGACATGATCCCGGGGACCAGGGTGGAGGGGCGCATCGACTTCGACGGGAAGGCCCTCTACGACCCGTCGGTGCACGCCATCGAGATCCGCCGGCGGATCGGCATGGTGTTCCAGAAGCCCAACCCCTTCCCCAAGTCGATCTACGACAACGTGGCCATCGCCCCGAAAGTCAACGGGATGAAGGTCAACATGGACGACCTGGTGGAGGAATCCCTGACCCGGGCCGCGCTGTGGGACGAGGTCAAGACCAAGCTCAAGGCCAGCGCGTTCAGCCTGTCGGGCGGCCAGCAGCAGCGGCTGTGCATCGCCCGGGCCATCGCCGTCAAGCCGGACGTGATCCTCATGGACGAGCCGTGCTCGGCCCTCGACCCGCTGGCCACCATCCGCATCGAGGAACTGATGATGGAGTTGAAGACCGACTACACCATCGCCATCGTCACCCACAACATGCAGCAGGCCGCCCGGGTGTCGGACCGCACGGCGTTTTTCACCGTGGAGGAGCACGACGGGATGCGGACCGGGCTTCTCGTGGAGTCCGGGCCGACCAAGGAGATCTTCACCTCCCCCACCGACTCCCGCACCGACGACTACATCTCCGGCCGCTTCGGGTAGGGGACCCGGCGGATCAGATCCCCGCGACGGGGGTCCGCCGCCCGTGCACCGCGAACAGCACCCGCTCGGCGATCTCGACGGCGTGGTCGGCCAGCCGGTCGAACGCCCGGCTGGTGAGGCCCAGATCCAGGGCTACGTCGACCGGCACGTCGGTGAGGGCCAGCAGGGCGCTGAAGAACTCCACCTGGACCACCCTGGTGGCCACCGCCTCGGTGATCACCCCGGTGGCCAGGTCGCTGTCCAGGGTCGACCAGGACGCGTCCGCCAGGTGCATGAGGGCGGTGGTCCGCCCGCCCGCCGCGGCGATGCGCTCCCGGAGCCCCGGGTAGGACAGCCGCCCGGCTGATCCGGCCCGCTTCGACAGCGTCAATGCCAGCCCCACGCACAGCAGCGACAGCTGCGTCACGTCCCGGGAGGCGAGTATCACCCGCAGGTCGCGTGCCACAGGCGCCTCCAGGGCCAGGAGGCTGATGACCTCGTCGTCGACCTCGGCGGCCACCGCGGCGATGTCCCCGGCCCGGCCCGCCATCCCCGCCACCAGCGCCGGGTCGCCGCCCAGAAACACCTCCACCGCCTGCTCCGCCCCGGTTATGGCACAGCGCAGGACAGCAAGTGACCGCTCCCTGAGCTCGGCGATGCGGTCGTGGTAGGCGCGGCGCAGCTCCTTGAGCTCGGAATCCCCGTTGAGCGGTTCCAATAGTCTCACCCGCACCGTAGTCTTGGCCCCTGTGGCCCCGACGGAGACGCACATTAGCCCAATCGCCCCGCCGGCCGGCGGCTCCGGGCCGACCGAGATGATCAGGACCGTCGGGCTCACCAAGGTCTACCCCGGAGCCGACTTCAAGGCGGTCGACGGCCTCGATCTGACCGTCCACGCCGGGGAGATCTTCGGGCTGCTCGGGCCCAACGGGGCGGGCAAGACCACCACGGCCGGGATGCTCACCACCCGGGTGATCCCCACGTCGGGATCGGCCTTCGTCGGGGGAATCGACGTGGTGGCCCACCCGGCCCTGGCCAAGCAGCTGATCGGGGTGGTGTCACAGCAGAACACCCTGGACCGCCAGCTGACGGTCTGGGAGAACCTGTACTTCCACGGTCGACTGTTCGCCATGTCGGCCCGGGACAGCCGTCAGCAGGCCGACCGCCTCCTCGAGCAGTTCCGCCTGACCAAGTGGGCCGGGGCGTCGGTGTACGCCCTGTCGGGGGGCATGGCCCAGAGGCTGATGGTGGCCCGCTCCATCGCCCACCGCCCGGCGGTGCTGTTCCTGGACGAGCCCACCGCGGGCCTGGACCCGCAGAGCCGCCTGTCCCTGTGGGAGACCCTCACGGACCTCAACCGGGACGGCCAGACCATCCTGCTCACCACCCACTACATGGAGGAGGCGGACCAGCTCTGCGAGCGGGTGGCCATCATGGACCATGGGCGGATCCTCGCCCTCGACACGCCGGCCGGGCTGAAGCAGACCGTCGGCGCCGACACCATCGTCACGGTCCGCTCCACCGGCTCGGGCCGGGACCTGGTACGGGTCTTCGAGGAGGGCCTGGCCGAGGCCAGCCGGGTGCGGGCCACCGAGTCGGGGGTGGAGATACAGGTGCGCGGCATCGGCGGGCTGCTGCCGCGGGTGGTGGCGGTGGCCGAGGCGGCCGGGGTGGAGCTGGCCGACCTGTCGGTGGCCGAGCCCACCCTGGAGACGGTGTTCATCAACCTGACCGGCAAGGAGCTGAGGGACTGATGGCTGCGACCACGGTGATCTCCACCCGCCCGCTGCGATCGGCCGCGGCGGCCAGCCGCACGGCCTTCGGGGCCCTGCTGCTCAGGGACCTGGCGGTGCTGCGCAAGCACGTCGTGGAGTTCGTGCTGCGGACCCTCATCCAGCCGTTCCTGCTCGTGTTCGTGTTCCTCTACGTGTTCCCCGAGATCGGGCAGTCGGTCGGCGGCGGCCGGGGGGCGGCGTCGTTCGCCACCGTGCTGGTACCGGGTGTGGTGGGCATCTCGGTGATGTTCCAGGGGGTCCAGTCAGTGGCCCTGACGCTGGCTCAGGAGTTCGGTTTCACCCGGGAGATCGAGGACCGGGTGCAGGCGCCGTGCCCGGTGTGGCTGGTGGCGGTCACCAAGGTCGTCTCCGGGGTGATCCAGGGGCTCCTGGCGGCGGCCATCGTGTTCCCCATCGCCGCGGTCATCCACGCCGGCGGCGTCCACCCGGTGTTCGACGTCAAATGGTGGGTGGTGGTGACGCTGGTACCGCTGACCTGCGTGGCCTTCAGCTCCCTCGGCCTGCTCCTGGGATGCTCGTTCGAGCCGCGCAACATCGGGCTGATGTTCGGCTTCATCGTCTTGCCGATCACGTTCCTGGGCGGCACGTACTACCAGTGGACCCGGCTGTCCTCGGTGAAGGTGGGCGGCTTCCCGTGGCTGCAGACCGTCGTGTGCGTGAACCCCCTCATCTACGTCAACGAGGGGATGCGCGCCGCGTTCACCGACATCCCCCACATGCACCTGTATGTCGTCTACCCGGTGCTGGTCGGCTTCTGCGCCCTGTTCCTGACCCTCGGGATACGGGCTTTCCGGGGCCGGGTCCTGTCCTAGGGCCTGCTTGGACGGGCGGCCCGGCGGGTACCTACACCGGGTGCGCACAGCTGCTCTTCCCGAGGCTCGAGGCGAGCTGACCGATCAGCTCCTCGGGCGGCTGCGGAGGCCGGCCCACGACATCGGCTCCGGGGCCCACCGGCTGGTCGAGGCGGCCGGCGAGGACGATTTGCATCTGGCCCTGTACTGCCTCTACGAGCTGCACTACCAGGGTTTCGACGGGGTCGATGAGCTCTGGGAATGGC
>JAKAXN010000470.1 GCA_021816565.1 Actinomycetes bacterium | reverse complement strand
CTACCTGACGCTGAGGGACCGCTCCAAGGACCTGATCATCAGCGGAGGTATGAACATCTACCCCCGCGAGGTCGAGGAGGCCCTCTTGCGCCATCCCGGCGTCAGGGCCGCCGCCGTCGTGGGCCGGCCCGACGCCGAGTGGGGCGAAGCGGTGGTGGCGTTCGTGGTGGCCGCCGACCACGCCGAGCCACCCCGGCCCGAGGACCTGGACCGGACCTGCCTCGAGCACATCGCCCGGTACAAGCGGCCCAAGGACTACCGGTTCGTCCAGGCCCTGCCGACCAACAACTACGGCAAGGTCGTAAAGCGGGAGTTGCGCGACCGGCTCCGGACCGAGGCCGGCGGGGACCGGTCCCGCTGAGCAGCCCCTCCCGCCGGCCGCAGCGCCGCCCGGGCCGGTGGGCTCCGAAGGCACACGGCCGGGGCCCGTAGGTCCGGCACGCGGTTACTATCTACCCGAGGCCGGAAGCTCGGGGGGGCTCGAAGCGTGCCGTTGTACTCCAGCGTGGGCCGTCGCCAGCCAGGAACGCACAGCGAGGAGGCCGTAGCTGATGAAGCTCGCCCTGTACCTGCCCAACTTCCGCAACCACGTGACCGTCAGGGAACTCGAGGATCTCACCAGCCTCGCTGAGGAGCTCGACTTCGACTCCGTGTGGACGCTCGACCGGATCGTCGTGCCGGAGGCGTCCGACCGGGAGGAGCTGCAGTACTCGTTCGGCATGATGACCGAGTTCCCGAAGGCCCTGCCGGTCTCATCGCGCGGGCAGTGGCTCCAGGGCTGGCCGCTGATCCCCTGGTTGGCGGCGAAGACGACCAAGGTGCGGATCGGCATGAGCATCACCGACACCCCGTACCGGGCGCCCGGGGTCCTGGCCACCGAGTTGGCCACGGTCGACCACCTCTGCAACGGCCGGCTCAACGTGGGCATCGGCGCCGGGTGGATGCCCGAGGAGTTCGCCGCGGCGAGCGCCTCGCACATCTTCCCCAAGCGGCACAAGCACGTGCGCGAGACCATCGAGATCATGCAGGGCGTATGGACCAACGACCTGTTCGAGTACCACGGCGAGTTCGCCGACTTCGAGCCGTGCGGGTTCGGGGTGAAGCCCCTGCAGAAGCCCCACCCGCCGATCTTCTTCAGCGGCCTCAAGGACCCGGCCCGCTCGGCGAGCCGCATCTCCAGGTACAACCTCTCCGGGTGGATCGGGATCCAGGACACCCCCGACGAGCTGCAGCAGTGGCGCGGTGCCATCGGGGGAGAGCTCGAGAAGTTGGGCTCGTCACGCTCGATCGACGACCTGGAGATCTGCAGCATGATCTGGTTCGTGATCACCGACCAGGAGACCGACCAGACGCCGATGGGCAAGGGCACCAACCTGCTGGCCGGCACCGCGGCCCAGATCACCGACAACCTGAAGCGCTACCGGGAGGCGGGGCTGACCATGCCGCTCCTGTGGCCGCCGTTCGCCGACGTTCCGGTTTCCAAGACCCTCGACGACCTCAAGAGGCTGAAAGAGGAGATCATGCCCAAGGTGGAGGCCATGTAGCCGGGTGGAGGGTCGGCCCCTACCGATCCTCCGGCGACCTCCCGCGGCACGGAAAGTGGCGGCTCTCCTGCCCGGCCGGGGCCGGTCGGTACCCTGTCCACACGGGCGTGAGGAAAGGCTTGGCCGGCGGTCGCTCGCCGGCGTACACCGCTGTGGCATCAACAATTCGGAAAATGATCCGCCAGGCGCTGCCGGCGCTCACGGTTGCGACCATCATCCCGCTGGGCCTGTTCTACCTGGTGATGGCCGCCGGATCGGTGAAGTGGGCCATGGTGGTGGCCGTCGCCTACGCCTCGGCCATGGTGCTCTGGCAGTTCCGGCGTCACCGCCAGGTGTCCGGGCTCCTGGTGGTGACGTGGCTGACGGCCGTGCTGCGGGCGGCACTGGCCCTGGTCTCGGGCCACCCGTTCATCTACTTCGCCCTACCGGCGGCCGAGACGGCGGTGTTCGGGCTGGTGTTCGTGGCCACGCTGGCCGGGTCGGAGCCGCTGATCATCCGCCTGGCGCGGGACCTGCTCCCCGCCGCCGCCGACCGCCTGGCGGCCAACCGCCAGATCATTCGGAAACTGTCGGTGGTGTGGGCGGTTTCGCACCTGCTGTCGGCGGGCGCCACCATCGCGATCCTGATGACGACACCGCTGACGGTGTTCCTGGCGGTCCACGTGTTCGCCAACTGGGTGTTCATCGGGGCGGCCGGCGGCGTGTCCGTGTGGCTGGTCCGCAGCCAGGACCGCGAACTGCTCAGCGAGCTGATGGCGTTGCTGCGCCAGACCGCCGCCGACCCGGTGGCCGTCACAGCCGGGCCGGTCGGTCGGCCCGGAGGGCCGAGGGTGGCGCAGCCGCCCGCTGCGTCCCGCCCTCCGGTCCCCGCCGTGGCCTGACCGGGGCGGCGATGATGGGGGGATGGACCACTCGCCCCGGTTCCGGACCGACCTGTACCGGGGCACAGCCCGCTTCTACGACCGCTACCGGGTCCCCTACCCGGCCGGGATGATCGACGACCTGGTCGTCCGGGCTTCCCTGAGCGGAACCGGCCGACTGCTGGACCTGGCGTGCGGACCCGGCCGGGTCACCTTCGCCCTGGCCCGGCACTTCGCCGAGGTGGTGGCCGTCGACCAGGAGGAGGAAGCGGTCAGCTACGGCGCGGCCATGGCCCGGGAGCGGGGAGAGACCCACATCGAGTGGCGGGCCGGGCGGGCCGAGGACCTCGACGGCGCCGGTCGCTTCGATCTGGTGACGATCGGCGACGCGTTCCACCGCCTCGACCGGGCCCGGGTCGCCGCCCTGGCACACCGCTCGCTCCGACCGGGGGGACACCTGGCGCTCCTGTGGACGTCGATGCCGTGGGAGGGCTCCGCCGCCTGGCAGAAGGCGGCCATGGAACTGGTGGTGCACTGGATGGACGCCGCCGGATCCCTCCGGAACATCCCAGCGGACCTGGCCGACGCCCTGGCCCGGGAACCCCATCTCGACGTGCTCGCCGCAGCCGGCTTCAGCACCGTCGGCACCTACCGGTTCACCGCTCCCCGCACCTGGACCCCGGAGACCCTGGCCGGTTTCGCCCACTCCACCTCCGTCCTCTCCCGCTCGGCCCTGGGCGAGCGCGTCGAGGCCTTCGAGCAGGACCTGCGGGACCGCCTCCTGGCCGTGCAGCCCGACGGCGTCTTCCACGAGACGGTCGGCTTCACCTACGACCTGGCCGTCAAGCCCTTAGCTGCGGGGTCCCGACCGGCGACACCCCCCGGCCCGGGAGGGTAAGGTCCGCCGGCGTGGAGCTGTGGCACAACCCCCGGTGTTCGAAGAGCAGGGCGGCCAAGGCCATCCTCGACGAGCGGGGCGTCGGGTATCTAGAGAGGCGCTACCTGGAGGACCCTCCCGACGCCGCCACCCTGGACCGGGTGCTCACGTCGCTCGGGAAGCAGCCCTGGGACGTCACCAGGATGGGCGAGGCCCGGGCCGCGGAGCTGGGACTGGCCGACCGCCGCCACGACCGGGACGAGTGGCTGTCCGTGCTGGCGGCCAACCCGATCCTGATCGAAAGGCCGATCCTCATCGCCGGCGACGGCCGGGCGGTCATCGGGCGCCCCCCGGAAGCGGTCGAGTCCCTGCTCTAGAGACGACCGACGGCCGATCCGGCACGCCCGGCGCCCCCGGTGCTATGAACCGGTGATGGTGAAGTCAGTGCAGGAGCACCTCGCCGGGATAGCCGAGCGGGGTTGGACGGTGATCGAGGACGCCATCGAGCCGGCCCTGGTGGACGGCCTGGCCGCCGACCTG
>JAKAXN010000469.1 GCA_021816565.1 Actinomycetes bacterium | reverse complement strand
GGCTTTTCGCGACTGCGCCCGCCTGCCCCACACCGTCGGGGTGGTCACCGATCTGGACGGCCACCTGGTGGAGCGGGCCCTGGTATCGCTCACCGCCGAGCTCAAGCGGCGGGAGGAGCTGCTGGCCCGGGCCGCGGCCAAGGACATCGACGACTACGTGACCCTCGGTCAGCCCATCGGGCCCCTCCCCCGCCTGACGATCGTCATCGACGAGTTCGCCGGCCTGGTCACCGAGCTGCCCGACTTCGTCACCGGCCTGGTCGGCATAGCCCAGCGGGGCCGGTCGCTCGGGATCCACCTGATCCTCGCCACCCAGCGCCCGTCGGGGGTGGTGAGCCCCGAGATCCGGGCCAACACCAACCTCAGGGTGGCGCTCCGGGTGGTCTCCCCCGCCGAGTCGGTGGACATCATCGATGCTCCGGACGCGGCCCGCATCTCCCCCGCCACCCCGGGCCGGGCCCTGGCCATGACCGGCCACTCCACCCTGGTCCCGTTCCAGGCGGCGCGCGTCGGAGGCCCGGCGGTTGCGGCCGGCGACGGGCGGGCCGCCCGGGTGGCCGTCGCCCCCCTGTCGTGGGCCACGGCCGGCCGCCGACTCGAGGCCCGACCGGTCGCCGGTGGCGGCCCGGCGGCGGTTAGTGACCCGACCGACACCGATCTGGCCCGCCTGGCCACCGCGCTCATCGGCGCCGCCTCACTGGCCGGGATCGGCCAGCAGCGCCGGCCCTGGCTGCCGGCCCTGCCCGAGGTCCTGACCCTCGACCAGCTCCGCGGGACCACGAACCCCGAGCCCGGACCGGTCGGCCCGGTAGCCGTCGGCCTGGTCGACCTGCCCGCGGTGCAACGCCAGGAGCCCTGGCGCTACGACCCGGTCACCGCCCGCCACCTGCTGATCGCCGGCAGCCCGGGCAGCGGCCGCACCACCGCCCTGCGGACCGTGGCGGCCGCGCTGGCCACGGGGGAGCATCCCGACGACGTCTGGATCTACGTCCTCGACTGCGGCGGGGGCGAGCTGCGCCGGTTGGCCGACCTCCCCCACTGCGGAGCGGTGGTCACCCGCAGCGAAGCGGACCGGGCCGACCGCCTCCTCGGGCGCCTCCACCACGAGATGACCCGCCGGCTCGACCTGCTGGCCCGCCACGGCCACGCCGACCTGGGCGAGCACCGCCGGGCCGCCGGAAGCGAGGGCCGGCTCCCCTACATCGTCGTGCTGATCGACCGGTGGGAGGGGTTCCTCTCCGCGTTCGACCCGATCGACACCGGCCGGCTGACCGAGATGGCACTGGACCTGGCCCGGGAGGGGGGCTCCGCGGGTATCAGGCTGGTGGTCACCGGCGACCGGCAGCTGCTGCTCGGCAAGCTGGCCTCCACGGTGGAGGACCGCCTCTGCCTCAACCTGGCCGAGCCGACCGACTACTCCATGGCCGGTCTCGACCCCAGACGGGTGCCGCCCGCCATGGGACCGGGCCGGGCGCTGCGCAGCGGGGACCAGGCCGAACTGCAGATCGCGCTGCCCGGAGCGGGCACGTCGGGGGTCGACCAGACCAACGCGGTGGCCCAGCTGGCGACGTGGTGGCAGTCCCGCCACGATCCGGGGTCGCCGCTCCGGCCGTTCCGCATCGACGCCCTGCCGGACACGATCGACCTGGCCGCCGCCGGGCGCCTCCCCACCAACCGGACCGCCGGCGCCCACTGGGCCCTGGTGGGCGTCGGCGGGGACGAGCTGACCGCCACCGGGCTCGACCTGCTGGCCCCCGGGGGCTTCGTCGTCGCCGGACCGCGCCGCTCGGGGCGGAGCACCGCTCTGGTGGTGATGGCCCGGTCCCTGCTGTCGAGCGGCTCCTCGGTGCTGGCTCTGTGTCCCCGGCCGTCCCCGCTGCGCCGGCTGGCCGGCTCCCCCGGCGTGGTCGGGGTGGTCAACGGTGACAGTCCTCCTGTCGGCGAGGTCCTCGAGCTGATCAACTCGCTGGACGGTCCGCTGACCGTTCTGGTCGACGACGCCTACCTCCTCCACAACAGCGACCTGGCCGAGCTCCTCGAGGCCATCGCCCGGGACGGGCCCGAGCAGGGTCACGTCATGGTGGTGGCCGGCACCGGAGAGGATCTGGCCCGGCCGATGCGCGGCTTCATCGCCGAGGCCCGCCAGTCCCGGACCGGTCTCCTGCTCTGCCCGGAATCCCACCTGCACGGCGAGGTGGTGGGCGTGCGCCTGCCCCGCAGCGCGGTGTTCAGCCGGCCCCCGGGGCGGGGGGTGCTGGCCGCCGCCGACCGGCTCCTGACGGTGCAGGTGCCCTGGACCGACTGACCGGCGGCCGCCCGCGGTCCGTCCCCTACCTGCGGTACAGCTGGCTCACGGACGCGATGTCGGCCTGATCCGAACGGGCCGCGGCCTTCTCGTACATCTCCTGGGCGGTGGAGGTCAACGGCAGGTCCTCCCCGGCCGACCGGGCCAGCTCCACCGCCAGGCGGGCGTCCTTGACCCCGAGCACGGTGCTCCACAGCGGCTCCTGCTGGCCGGTGAGGATCCCCTCGAATCGGTACTTCAGCCCGGGCGCCACCATCGGGCTGTTGCCGAGCAGCTCCCGCAACTGGTCGTCGGTCAGGCCCCCGGCCCGCCCGGCGGCGAAAGCCTCCGACAGAGCCACCACACCGTCGAGGAGCAGCAGGTTGACGCTCAGCTTGGCCGCCGACGCCATGGCCGGCTCCCGGTAGCGGATCCGCTTCTCCGACAGCGCCGGGAACAGCGGATCCACCGCTGCGGCGTCGCGGTCGTCGGCCCCGACCAGGAAGATGGCCTGGCCGGACCCCGTCTGGCTCGGGCTGCCGAGCACGGGCATGGCCACGAAGCGGGGGAAGGCACCGTCCAGCTCCCGGGTCGTCGGCGGGGCGACGGTGGAGGCGTCCACGTAGGTCGCCCCCTCCCCCAGCGCGGCGCGGACACCGTCCTCGCCGAGGGCCACGGCTCGCACCGCCTCGTCGTTGGCCAGGCTGGTGATCACCAGCTCCGCCCCGCCGACGGCGTCGGGGATGGAGCCGGCCTCCCGGGCGCCGTCCCCGACCAGGCCGGGCGCCCGGCCGGGGCTGCGGTTCCAAATGGTCACCTGGTGGCCCGACCCGATCAGTCGGCCGGCCAGGGCCTGGCCCATCCGGCCCATACCCAGCACGGCAATGTCCATCGTGGCGCTCTCCTCCGCTCCGCGGGCCTCGCACTCGGCCCGACCCAAGCTCGGATACCCAGAGGCCGCGGTGGCCACACCCGGAAATCCCGGGAGCGCCCGATCCCGGTCGAGCGGTTCGGGACCAACGACCCTCGAAGGGCGACCGACGCCGGTGCTAGCACGGGGCTGTGGAATCTGACCCGGACGGCGACCTCCGGCGCTACCCTGGGGGGTATGTTCGGGTCCTGCCTCACCAGCCGCCTCGTGCTCGGGGCGGTGGGCGGCTACAGCCTGCTGTCCCTGTCGGGCAACTCCACCTGGGCGTGGATCGGAGCGGCGCTCGGAGCGCTGGCCGTGTACCTGTGGTCCCGCCGGACCCGTTCCGGCACCGGCTGCACCACCGGCTGCGGTGTCCGGGGCGCCCGCCGGACCCGGTCGGTCGTCGATGCCCGCAGCACCGATGCCGGCTCCGCCCGGGCCCCCCACCCGGGCGGCCCCCGCTAGCCGCCTTCATCGAAGCTTCACGCCCGCCCACCTGGCAGCTTCACCCGCAGGGCATTGACTGATGGTGAAGCCGATGAAGGAGGAGGTGAAGAAGATGAGACGCTGGCACAAGGGTCTCGCTGCCGCTGGAGTGGCGGTGGCCCTGCTGGTCCCTTCCGGTG
>JAKAXN010000468.1 GCA_021816565.1 Actinomycetes bacterium | reverse complement strand
CGGCAGCCAGCCGAGCTACAGCTTCTCCGCCACCGTCACCCGCAGCTGCCAGCTCAACTTCGTGTGCGGTCTCGGAGGCCAGCCGTTCCAGGTGGTCGTCGACAGCACCGTCCACGGTCCGCTGAGCGCCGGTGGTGACTGGGCGGTGTCGTCGAGCGGCGGCCCGGCCAACCTGTGTGCCGGCACCCAGGGGCTGCCCGGGCCCAACTTCCCCTACACCTTCGACCTGCCGGGCGCCTGCCCGAGCCCGTCGGGGGTGGACGTCACGGTCTCCTACCGCTACCTCGGCCAGACCGTCTCCGTCGACGCCGGCTCCCCGAGCGGCGCCGGGGCACCCCCCACCACCGTCCCGGGCCCGTCCACCACGACCACCACCGTCGCCCCCACGACCACCACCGTCCCGGGCGGCCCCACCACCACGACCTGCCCGCCGGCGCCGACCACCACCGCCCCGACGGCCACGACCGCCCCGACGGCCACCACCGCCCCGCCCAGCTCCGCCACCACGACCGGGGTCAAGGCCGCCGCCACCAGCGCAACCACCGCCGCCGCCCCGACCGCCGCCGCCCCGACCACCGCCGCTCCGACCACCGCGCCGGGCACCACCGCCCCGGCCCCGTGCACCGCCGGTGCCTACAGCGGCGCCACCCCCGGCACCGCCCTGGCCTCGTCGGTCGCGCCGGCCCCGGCCCGGGTGGACCCGGTGGTCCGGGACCTCATCGGCTGGCTCCTGGCCGCCCTGGGCCTGGCCTGGCTGATCTCCGCCGCCCGCAGAGTGCGGTCGCGCCTGTCCACCGAGAAGGGACGTACATGAGCAGCACCGTCGAGATGCAGGGCTTCGTTCAGCGCTTCGACCGCCTGGTCGCCAACGTGTCGCGTGTCATGCACGGCAAGGACCAGGTCGTGCGGGCTGCCCTCACCTGCGTCCTGGCCGAGGGCCACCTGCTGATCGAGGACGTCCCCGGGGTGGGAAAGACCTCGCTGGCCCGGGCCATCGCCGCCTCGGTCGCGCTCACCTGGAACCGCATCCAGTTCACCCCCGACCTGCTGCCGACCGACGTGACCGGGGTGTCGGTGTTCGACCAGGCCACGTCGACCTTCAGCTTCCGGCCCGGGCCGGTGTTCGCCAACATCGTCCTCGGCGACGAGATCAACCGGGCCTCCCCCAAGACCCAGTCCGCCCTTCTCGAGGTGATGCAGGAGCGGACCGTGACCACCGACGCCACCGTCTACCGGGTTCCCCGGCCCTTCGTGGTGGTGGCCACCCAGAACCCCATCGACCTGGAGGGCACCTACATCCTGCCCGAGGCCCAGCTGGACCGCTTCCTCATGCGTATCGAGGTCGGCTACCCCGGTGCCGAGGCCGAGGCGGCGGTGCTGCGCAGTGAGAAGGACGAGCCGACCGTCGCCACGCTGTCGCCGGTGATGACAGGCGAGGAGCTCCTGGAGATGGTCGAGTTCGTCAAGCGCAGCGTGGAGGTGGCCCCGGCCATCGAGAACTACATCGTCGCCCTGTGCGCCTCCACCCGCTCGCTGCCGGAGGTGCGCCTCGGGGTGTCACCCCGGGGAGGCCTGGCCCTGCTGCGCGCCGCCCGGGTCGCGGCAGCCGCGGCCGGCCGCAGCTACGTCACCCCCGACGACGTCAAGGCCATGGCCCAGTCCACCCTGGCCCACCGGGTGATCATGCGCCCCGACGCCGAGATCCAGGGCCGCACCGCGGCCGACGTCGTGGCCCGGGCCCTCCAGTCGGTACCGGTGCCGCGCACCCTGCTGCGGTGACCAGGCTGGGGCTGGCGGCCGCCCCCGTCGGCCTGGCCCTCCTGGTGCTGGGCCTGGCCGCCCACTGGCAGCCCGTCGGCGTGCTCGGCGCCGGGCTGGTGGTGCTGGTGGCCGGCTCGCTGGTCTACGTGGCCCGCCGCCCCCGGCTGGCCCTCGAGCGGGCGGTGGAGCCGCCGAGGGTGGAGAAGGGCCAGCCGGCCATCGCGGTCATCCACGTCACCAACCTGTCCCGGCGGACCGTCGGTGCGCTGGCCATCGAGCAGCGGCTCGGGGACCGGCCCATCGCCGCCCGCCTCCCCCGGCTGAGGCCGGGGGAGCGGGGCCTGCGCACCTACCGGCTGCCGACCTCCAGCCGGGGCACCTTCGAGGTGGGCCCGGTGGAGATGCCCCGTGCCGACCCGTTCGGTCTGTGCCGCACGGTGCAGCGCATGGGCGATCCGCAGCAGATCTCGGTCCATCCCCGCCTGCTGACGCTGCGGCCGCTGCCCACCGGGATCTCCCGCAACCTGGAGGGACCCTCCAGCGACACCGCCCCCCAGGGGAGCGTCACGTTCCACCGGCTGCGTGAGTATGTGGTGGGCGACGACCTGCGCACCGTGCACTGGCCGTCGACCGCCCGGACGGGCCGGCTGGTGGTCCGCCACAACGTCGACACCGCCCAGCCCTACACCGTCGTCCTCCTGGACCTCGACCCGTCCGGCTACTCGGCCGAGTCGTTCGAGGAGGCTGTGGACGTGGCTGCCTCGGTGGCGGTGTCGATGTCCGCCGGGCGGGCCCCGGTCCAGCTGCGCACCACCGCCGGGGAGCGCCTGGGCGGTCCGGCGTACCGGGATCCCACCGCTGCGGTCGACTACCTGACCGGGGTGGCCCCCGACCCGTCCGGGTCTCTGGAGGCGGAGCTGGTCCTTCTGCGCCGCGACCGGGGCGGCACCGCCCTGGTGGTCGTGACCGGCCGGCTGGACCCGGCCAGCCTGCCCACCGCCGCCGCCCTCAGGCGCCGATTCGACCGGGTGATCGTGATCTCGGTGGTGGACCGCCCCGGCCGGGTGCCGCTGCACCCCGGTCTGGTGGTGGTGGAGGCGTCGGGCGCCGACGACCTGGCCCGCCGGTGGAACGCCGGGTTGGCCCGGTGAGCGCTCCCGCCTCCACCGGGCGTCAGGTACGCCTACCGTGGACGGGCTCCCGGCGGGGCCTGCTGCGGTTCTGGCCGGCCGGTACCGGACCGGTCATCCTGCTGGCCGCTGCGGTGTGGGTGGCTGCATCCGCCGCCCTGCCCGCCTACCAGGTGCCCGGTGGCCCCGGCCTGCTGGCCGCCGCCGCCGGGGGCGCGGCGGTGGTGTCGCTGGCCGCCGGGCGGGTGGCCCGGCTGCCGGTGGCCGCCGCGTACGGGGCGTCCCTGGCCGGGCTGGTGGTCCTCCTGGTCGCCGCCGTCGGCCCGGATCCCGCCGCTGTCGGATCGGCGTTGGCTCACGGCCCCAACCGGGTGCTCACCGAGACGCTGCCCGTGTCGGGCTCCGCAGTGGCGCTCAGCCCCCTCCTGGTGCTCACCTGGGTCGCCTCGGCGGCCGGAGCCGAGCTCCTTCTCCGCTCCGGGGAGTCCCGCCGGGGCCTGGCCGCCCTGGCCGTGCCGGTGGCCCTCTACGTGGTGTGCTTCGCAGTGGCTTCCCCCGCTCCCCACCACGACCGGGCCGGGGCCCCCGTCCTTCTCGTCCTGCTGGCCGTGACCGCGGCTCTGCGGGGGCCGGCCGCCGCCTACCCGTCCTCCACCCGGCCGGCCGCCCCGCCGCCGGCCGCCATGTCCGGCCCCGACGACCCCGTGCCGCCTTCCCCGTTCCGGGGGGTGCTGGCCGCTCTGGGCCTGGTAGCGGTGCTGGCCGCGCTGCTGGCCACCGCCGCCCCGGCGGTGCCGGGCCTGGCCGGCCGGCCGGCGCCCCTGCGCCGGGTGCCGCCGCTGGTCCTGCCGGCGGTGGTCGACCCGGTCGACGTAATGGCCCAGCTGCGCGACGCCCGCCCCCACCGGCCGCCGGTGCCCGAGCTCACGGCC
>JAKAXN010000467.1 GCA_021816565.1 Actinomycetes bacterium | reverse complement strand
CGGCAACGACGCGACGCCGCAAACGCGGTTGCGTGTGCAACCAGGGTGGCCTGAGGGGACGAAGTAGATAACGGACGTGGATCTGCAGTCGGCCCGCGGGCCCGGCTCGCTGCGTGCGGCACCAAAAGTCTCCCGGGCCACCCTTTTGCACGCCTCACGGGCGATCGGAATAGACGATGGGACCCGGCGGTTGAGACGGGACCCGGGTATCGCATGCGGCGTCTAGTATCCGGCGCCGACGATGCCGGGCGGCGCCCATGGCGAGCGTCACATCTCCGCTTTCTAAGGACCATCAATGCCCAAAGACGACCTGGACGAGGAAGTTCTCGACGACTCCGACGACATGCCGGATGATCTCGACGAGGAGGATCTCGACGACCTCGATGACGAGGACGACGAGATCGCCGACATCGATGAAGACGACGACGAGGACGAGGCCGATATCGAGGAGTCGGACGACTCCGACGAGGACGACGGCGCCGCCGTCCAGCTGAAGACCGCCCGCGACGAGGAGGAGGAAGAGGAGGAGGACGACGACGAGGACTCCGATGACGTGGAGGCCAGCCTCGACGTCATCTTGAAGGAGCGCCTGGTCGTCATCGACGACGAGGACGAGGAGGAGGACGACGAGGACGTCGTCGACGGCGACGAGCGCAGCGAGAGCCCCCTGCGGGTCCTGCCCAAGCAGCCGGGGGAGTTCGTCTGCCAGTCGTGCTTTCTCGTCAAGCACCCCAGCCAGCTGGCCGACGCCGACGCCCAGCTGTGCCGGGACTGCGTGTGATCGACGGGGCCGGAGGGACCGGCAGGGGTAGGATCAGCCGGTGACGACAGAATCGCACAACCCTCTCGACGCGGCGCTGGACCTGTTCGTGTTCGTCCCGGTGGGTCTGGCCATCACCGCCGCCGAAGAGCTGCCGAAGCTGGCGGCCAAGGGCCGGTCGCGGGTCACCACGCAGCTGACCATGGCCCGGGTCGTCGGCCAGTTCGCCGTGGCCAGCGGGCGGTCGATGGTCGAGTCACGGCTCACCCCGGCCCCTCCGCCGGCGCCGGCCGCCACCCCGAAGGGCCGTCCGGCCGCCTCCCCGGCGCCGGCCCGCTCCGAGGTCTCCTACGAGGAGCTCCTGGGCCGGGAGACGAACGGCTCGACGCGCCCGGCGCGGCGCGGCGTGGACGGCGGCGCCCCGGCCCCGGAGGATCCGGCCGGTGCCGGGGAGGAGATCCGTCGGGAGTCCAATGGCGCCATCACCGCCTCGGTGAGCGGCGACCTGGGGTCAGCCCAGCCGGCCGGACCCCGGCCCGACCCGTCCACGCTGGCCATCCCCGGCTACGACTCCCTGTCGGCATCGCAGGTCGTGCAGCGCCTGGCTGGTCTGTCCCAGGACGAGCTGGCCGCGGTGGGGGCCTACGAGCAGGCCCACCGGGGACGGAGGACCATACTCAACCGGGTCAGCCAGCTCCAGGGCCAGTAGCGGCGCCAGGTGACGGGCCGGAGCCGACGGGGCTAGCCGGAGTGGAGACGGCCCGGCCGGCCACCCCTGCGGACGTCGAGACGCTGGCCCGACTGTGGGAGCGGGCCGTGGCCGAACTGGACGGCCAGCGGGGCGGCGCCCTGCTGGCCGGGGCCCTGAGCCGCATCGACCTGGACCGCTTCCTGGGCGATGCGGTGTCGGACCCCGACCGGGTCCTCGTGCTGGGCTTCATCGACCACGTGGCGGTGGGCCTGGCGTCGGGTTTCGTGGACCGGCTGAGACGGGAGCCGGTTGCGACCCTCGAGCTGATCTACACCGATCCGCTGGCCCGCCAGGTGGGGGTGGGTGAGGCCATGCTCGACGTGGTGACCGCCTGGAGCCGGGAGCAGGGGGCAGCCGGCGTGGATGCCCCGGCGCTGCCGGGCAACCGGCCGGCCAAGGCGTTCTTCGAGACCCACGGGTTCCAGGCCCGCCTGCTGATCATGCACCGCCCCGGCGGCGTAACCGAGGCGGGCGATGACTGACGCCGACCGCGGCGTCCACCGGCCCGAGGTGTGCGTGGGGGCGGTGGCCGTCCTCGACGACAGCATCCTGCTCGTCCGGCGGGGCCGGGGGCCGGCGCAGGGGACGTGGTCGGTCCCCGGCGGTCGGGTGGAGGTAGGGGAGACCCTCGCCGAGGCGGTGCTGCGGGAGCTGCAGGAGGAGACCGGCCTGACCGGCGTGTGCGAGTCCCTGCTGGGCTGGGCCGAGATCATCGACGATGACCACCACTACGTCATCCTCGACTTCACCGTCACCGTTCTCGACGCCGACGACCCCGTCGCCGGCGACGACGCCGCCGAGGCCCGGTGGGTGCCGCTGTTCGAGGTGGCGGAGCTGCGCCTGGCCGACGGCCTGGCCGAGTTCCTCCACGACCACGGGATCCTGGAGGCGTTCAGCTGAACGGTCCGGGGCCCCTCCGGCACCCCGGAGGGGCCCCGGCCCGGCTGACTACTCGGCGGGGGGCTGCTCCCCGGCAGGTGACCCGCCATCCTCGGCCGGGGCCGGGTCGGGCTGGTCACCGGCATCGGGCTCCCCGGCCCGTCCGGCCTCCGGGGCGGTCCCCGAAGCCTCGGGCTGGACGGCCTCGGGCTGGACGGCCTCGGGCTGGACGGCCTCGGGCTGCGTCGTGACCGCCTCGGGCTGGTCCACCGCCGCCTCGCCCCCGGGTTGGGGCCCAGGCACCTCCGCCTCGAGCGGGGAGGCCGGCGCCTCGGCCCCCTGGCCGGCGGGGGCTGCCTCGCCCTCCGGCCGTCCGGGTCGGCCGCCGGCCCGGCCTGCCGGGCGACCGCCACCCTCGCCCCGGCGACGGCCGGGCAGGGGAGCGGGGGGCGGGGGGATGGTCACGCCGAGCATCTTGGCCAGGGCCGGGATCGACCCCGACAGCTGGTGGGCCGTCCGCTTGAGTTCGGGCGGCGCCTCGGCCGGCAGGCCGCTCGGGGCGACCGAGCGGCGGATCGGGGACTCCGCAACCGCCTCCAACAGGGCGGCCCACAGCTCCGGTGAGGTCTCGGCCGACAGGGTGGCGCTGGCGGCCTCCGTCAGGCGGGTCGCCAGATCCGGGTCGAGGCGGGCCGAGGGATCGGGGGCCTTGCCCGACAGGCGGACCGCCCTGACCACCCGGCCGGCGTCCAGCTGGGCGGTGATGTCGGCGGCCCAGGTCTCGTGCAGCTTGGTGACCCTCCGTTCCAGGGCCTCCCGCAGCTGGGCCCCGAGGGCCCTGGTCTCGTCATCGCGGGCCAGGTCGGCGCCGGCCACCACCGAGCGCAGGTCCCGCAGGGAGATGCCGTCCATCTCGGCCACCGCGGCCTCGGCCCGGTCCCGCCACTCCGCGGCCCGCAGGCGGGGCAGAAGCGACTCGGCCAGGGCCAGCAGCTCGTCGGAGTTGGGGACCGGCCGGCCCTCGGCCTGGGCCTTCTCCCGCTCCAGGTGCAGCGCCGTGCGCACCGCCGGGATGCCGCCGCGCAGCAGTTGCTCGGCGATGGGCTGCTGCTCGGGCGGGAGCGAGTCCATGACCGCCTTGCGGTGGGCCGAACCGGGGCTCAGCCGCCGACCGCGGGTCCGCTCGCTGGTCGAGGTGGTGCGCGCCGGGCGCCGCTCCCGGTCCGCTCCGGAACCGGGCCGGCCCGGGCGGGCACCCTCGCCTCGCCGGCCGGAGCCCTCGCGGCCGGGCTCGGCCCGACGCTCGCCCCGGCCGCCAGCCCCGCCGGCTCCAGCGCCGCGCTCCTGCCGGGCACCCTCGGGGCGGCCTCCGTCGCGCGGGCGGGGCGGCCGGCCCCGGTCGCTGCGGTCGCGGTCGGTGAGGTCACAGCGGCCAGCGCGA
>JAKAXN010000051.1 GCA_021816565.1 Actinomycetes bacterium | reverse complement strand
CACGCTGGTGTTCTGCCGTACCCGCGAGGTGGTCGATGCTCTGACCGAGACCCTCAACGGCCGGGGATACCGGGCGGAGGCGCTGCACGGGGGGATGGGCCAGGACCAGCGGGACCGGGTGATGGGGAGACTGCGGGCCGGCACCGCCGACCTCCTGGTCGCCACCGACGTGGCCGCCCGGGGCCTCGACGTGGAGCAACTGTCCCACGTGGTCAACTACGACGTGCCCTCCTCGGTGGAGTCCTACGTGCACCGCATGGGCCGGGTGGGCCGGGCCGGTCGGGAAGGCGTGGCCATCACCCTGGCCGAACCGCGCGAGCACCGGCTGCTCAAGAACATCGAGCGCGTGACCAAGCGTCGCATCGCCATCGAGAAGGTCCCGACCGTGGCCGACCTGCGGGCACGCCGCCTGGAGATGACCCGGGCCGCGCTGCGCGAGGTGCTCGTGGCCGACGACCTCGACCGGTTCCGGGTGGTGGTCGAGTCGTTGGCCGAGGAGTTCGACCCCTTCGACGTGGCGGTGGCCGCGGTCAAGCTGGCCCACGACGCCACGGTCGGCTCGGAGGACGACGAGCCGGAAATCCCCGACGTGGCGGCCGACCGGCCGTCCGGCCGGCGGGACCGCCCGGCCGGCGGGGAAGGCGGCGCCGACCGGGACCGGGGCCGGCCCGACCGCCGGCCTGACAGCGGCTCCACCCGGCTGTACATCAGCGTGGGGCGGGAGGCGGGGGTACGCCCGCAGGACCTGGTCGGGGCCATCACCGGCGAGACCCAGCTGCGGGGCCGCCAGATCGGCGCCATCGAGATAACCCAGCGCTTCTCCCTGGTCGAGGTGCCCGAAGAGGCTGCCGAGGAGGTCATCTCCGCCCTGAGGGGGGCCAAGATCAGGGGTCGGCGGGCGACCGTGCGCCGGGAGCGGTTCTGAGCCGGCCGACCTGACCGGTTTGGCCGGTACCCGATGCTGGAAAGGAGCTTGGGTAAGGCTCGGTTCGGCTACGGCTTCGGGGAGGCGTCTGGGGTGGAGGTCAGGTTCTGGGGGACCAGGGGCTCGATAGCGTCGCCCGGCCCTGAAACCGTCCGCTACGGGGGCAACACCTCGTGCGTGGAGGTGCTCACCGACTCCGGGACCCGCATCGTCATCGACTGCGGCACCGGGGCCCGGCCACTCGGAACGGCGATAGCCGCCGAGGCGGCCGAGGCCGGCCGACCGTCGCGCGGGTCGATGCTCATCAGCCACACCCACTGGGACCACATACAGGGCCTGCCGTTCTTCGGCCCGCTGTTCCAGCCGGGGGCCCGCTGGGAGGTGTACGGGCCGCGGGGACTCGGCCAGTCGATCGCTGACACCCTCGCCGGTCAGATGAGCTACGACTACTTCCCGGTCAGCCTCGAGCAGCTGTCCGCCCGCATCGACTACCGGGACCTGGTCGAGGGGTCCTTCCGCATCGGAGAGGTGACGGTCACGACCCGCTACCTCAACCATCCGGCCCTGACCCTCGGTTTTCGCCTGGAGGCCGACGGGGCGTCCCTGGTCTATCTGTCGGACCACGAGCCGTGCGACCCGGGTGTGGCCGGGGGTCGGGACGTCCTGGTCAGCCGCGACGACGCCGGACATGTCGGGTTCCTGGAGGGGGCGGACCTGGTCATCCACGATGCCCAGTACCGCGGGTGCGAGTACCCGGCCAAGAAGGGCTGGGGCCACAGCACCGTCGAGTACGCCGTGGCCGCGGCCGGCCTGGGCGGGGCCCGGCGACTGGCCCTGTTCCACCACGACCCGGGGCGGACCGACGCCGACATCGACCGGATCCTGGCCGGGCTGGACCCGTCACCGTCGGGGTTGGTCGCAATGGCTGCATCCGAGGGCTGCTGCCTGCGGATCGGCGGGCCCGGACCGGGACGGGGGCCGTCCCGCCCGGCCGGCGAGCCGGCGGCCGTCGTCGGACCGGCCGCCGCGGACCCGGCCCGCTCCATCCTGCTCGCCCTGCCCGACGACGGGATGGCACGGGTCTTCCGGGACGTGGCCGAGGAGATACAGCTTCCCGTGGAGAAGTTGCCGCCGGTCTGGTTCGGCCCCATGGACCCCACCACGGTGGTCGTGATCGACTGCGACCAGCCCGACTCCCGTGACCGCCTGGCCGGCCTGCGGGCCGGCCGCTCGGAGTGCAACCCGGTGGTGCTCGGTGTCACCCGGCGCCGGCCACCGGCCGGAGGGGACCCGTTGGTGACCGGGTGGCTGGTGTGGCCGGCCTCACCGGCCCACGTCCGGGCCAAGCTGCAGGCCGCCCTGCTCGGCCGGTCCTGCCGCTGGCAGGTGGCACCGGTCCCCGAGGACGAGGAGCGGCGCCTGGAGGCGCTCAGCCGACTCGCCCTCCTCGACACCGCCCCGGAGGAGCGCTTCGACCGCATCGCCCGGCTGGCCCGGGACCGGTTGAAGGTGCCGGTGGCCCGGGTGGTGCTCGTCGACCGGGACCGCCAGTGGTTCAAGGCCCGGATCGGCGACGACCGGGTGCAGACACCCCGCGACGAGTCGGTGTGCGCCCACGCCATCCTCGACGGGGCGGTGTTCCAGGTGACCGACCTGCTGATCGACGAGCGCTTCGCCGACAGCCCGGTGGTCACCGGGCCGGAGCGGGCCCGTTTCTACGCCGGGGCGCCGCTGGTGATGCCCGACGGCACCCGCGTGGGCACCCTGTGCGTGGTGGATCACAGGCCCCGGGTTTTGGCCGCCGACCAGCTGGCCGAGCTGCGCCACCTGGCCCGGCTGGTCAGCAATGAGCTGGTCGCCGATGGGTGGTCACCGGCTGACGGCCCGGTCAGACAAGCAGGCTCCCGCCATCCACCGTCAGCACCTCGCCGGTGACCCACGACGACAGGTCGGAGCAGAGGTACAGCGCAGCCCGGGCTATGTCCTCGGGCTGGCCGAGGCGCCGGAGAGGCCACGGCCGGGAGGCCTCTTCGCCCTCGGGCTCCCACAGGGCCCGGGCGAAGTCGGTCTTCACCAGGCCCGGGGCGATGGCGTTCACCCGGACCTTGGGGCCCAGCTCGGACGCCAGGTGCTTGGTCAGGTGGATGAGCGCCGCTTTCGTCATGTCATAGATCCCGATGGGCCCGGAGAAGGTCATGGCTCCGACCGAGGAGATGTTCACCACCACACCGCCCTTCTCCGACATGGCCTGGCGCCAGGCTTCCTGGGTCCACACCAGCGGGCCCCGCAGGTTGACCTCCACCGTCTTGTCGAAGCGACCAAGGTCGATGTCGATGGCCCGGCCGTAGTACGGGTTGGTGGCGGCGTTGTTCACGAGGATGTCCAAGCCCCCGAACCGTTCGATGGTGGCGGCCACGCAGGCCTGCGCGGATGCCGGGTCGCCGGCGTTGGCCGCGAAGACCGCCGTCTCACCTGGTATCGAGGCCGCGGCCTCCTCCAGCCCGGTGATCTTGCGCGACGAGAGCATGACCGAAGCCCCGTTGCCCGCCAGTTCCGCGGCGATGGCCGCCCCGATGCCCTTCGACGCCCCCGTGACCAGGGCCACCTTGCCGGTGAGGTTGACCGTCGTTGCCAAGTTCCCTGCCTCCTGCCCTTGATGGATCCGCCGATGATCGCCCGGCCACCGGCCGGGCGCAACCGGGCCGCACCCGACCCGGTCGGACCCAACCGGGCCGGACCCAACCGGGGGCCGGGCGCTTCAACCGGGACGGCAGGCGCCTGGCAGACTCGACGGCCGTGCACAACCCGTCGCCGTCGCCATGATCTCACCGCCCCGCCGGGACCAGGCCTTCCCCGGCCGCCTCCCGCCCGTACGCCAGCAGTGGACCCGACTGAGCCTGCCCTTCCGGGTGGCGGTCACCGCCGGGCCGGTGGTGGTACTGGCGGCCATCGCCGCCCTCAACGTGGTCGCCGGCGCAACCCTCGCGGTCCTGGTACTGGGCCTGGCCGCGGCGACGGTCGTGTACGTGAAGAACCGTACCGACCTGCACAACGCCGCGGTGGATCGGGGCGAGATCCCACTGGCGGACGATCCCCGTTTCTCCGACGTCGACAGGGAGTCTTTGCCGCCGGCTGTTCTGGCCAGGCTCCGCCTGGACCGCCTGGAGCCCGACGGGATCGGCCGGGTGCAGCGCTTCGACGGGGGATGGATAGTGCGGCGCCGCAACCCCCGGGACGTGGCCGTGCTGGTCGGTGACGATGGCGGGTGGGCCCGGTTCGATCCGAGGCGGGTCAATGAACTGTGGGCCGTGACGGAGTACCGGGCCGGTCGGGGTCGCGAACCGGGGTGACCCCCGGCTCGGGCAAGCTGGACCCGTGCCCAACCCGATGTTCGTGCCGGACGAGCGGATGATGTCGCTCATCTTCGACTACTGCCGCGATCGGCTGAGACTGGAACCGGTGCCGCTGGACTACTCGGGGGAGAAGAAGGTCCTCGACGGGGCGCTCGAGGGCCTGATCACGGCGGCCGGCAACGACCCGGAACGGGTGCTCGGGATCTTCTCCGGGGTGCTGGCGCCGGCCGTGGTCTCCTGCGACAGCCCCCGGTTCCTGGCCTTCATACCGGCCGCCCCCACCAAAGCGTCCCTCCTTTTCGACATGGTGGTGTCGTGCTCCTCCCTCCAGGGAAGCTCCTGGTTGGAGGCGGCGGGGGCGGTGGCGGCGGAGAACCAGGCCCTGCGGGTGATCGCCGACCTGGCCGGGCTGCCGGCCACCGCCGGGGGATGCTTCGTGTCGGGCGGGTCGGCCGGGAACCTGTCGGCCCTGGTCGTGGCCCGGGAGATCGGGCGGCGCCGGTTGGGGGAGCGGGCACCGAGCCGGTTGCGGATAGCCGTCAGCGACCAGGCCCACTCGTCGGTGGGAAAGTCGCTGGCGGTCATCGGGGTGGACCCGTTCGTCGTGCCGACCAGTCGGGCGCGGCTGACCGGCCTGGACCTGGAGCAGGCCATCAGCGCCGATCCGGATCCCTCGAGCATCGTGGGCGTGGCGGCCACCGCCGGTACCACCAACGCCGGGATCATCGACGACCTGGCCGGCATCGCAGAGGTGGCCGGGCGCCGGGAGATGTGGTTCCACGTGGACGGGGCGTACGGGGGGGCGGGCCTGTTCGCGCCCTCGGTCCGCGCCTGCTACGCCGGGGTGGAACTGGCCGATTCGCTGGTCATCGACCCGCACAAGTGGCTGTTCGCCCCCTTCGATTGCGCGTCCCTCCTCTACCGCAACCCGAACCTGGCGAGGGCGGTCCACACCCAGGACGCCAGCTACCTCGACGTCATCCACACCGATGCTCCGGAGGAATGGAACCCGAGCGACTACGCCTATCACCTGACCCGGCGGGCCCGGGGCCTGGCTCTGTGGTTCTCGCTGGCCGTGTACGGCACGGACGCCTACCGGGACGCCGTGGAAGCGGCCCTGTCCGTGGCCCGGGGCGCCGCCGAGCTGATCCGTCGCACCCCTGGCCTCACCCTGGTGCGGGACCCGGAGCTGTCGGTGGTGCTGTTCCGGCGGGACGGTTGGCGGGCCGAGGACTACGACCGGTGGTCACGACGGTTGCTGCAGGACCAGGTCGGGTTCGTGACCCCGACCAAGTGGGAGGGTGAGACGGTGGCCCGCCTGGCGTTCCTGCACCCGGAGACCTCCATCTCGATCGTCGGGGAGATCCTGGAGACCATGCTGTCCTGAACCTGCCGGTTGCATCGGATCTCCGGTTCGTCGACTCTGGCCCTAAAGGCCCCGTGGCGGTCCTCCGATACCACACTGGGTGACCTGCGGAAGGGGACAGGAATGCACATTTCGTGCATCGGCGGACTTGAGGAGCATGCTGTGATGCGGGCTGGGACACGTCTGGTGGCGGCGGGTGCTCTTCTGGCCTCTCTGGTGGCCGGTGCGCCGGCCGCTTTCGCTGCGCCTGCGGCGACCTCCGCGGCGGCGTCGGTGTGTGCCGCGGGTCAGTCCGCGCCGCCCGGCTCTTCGCCGGGGGTCCGGGTGATCGTGTCGGCCTCGGGGGTCGGGACCGGTCCGGCGGACGCCGCCGCCCACGCCGTGCGGTGTGCCGCGGGCCGGGTGGAGCAGTCCTACAGCGCCATCGACGGGGTGCTGGCGACGGTACCGGGCAGCCGCCTGGCCGCCCTTCAGTCCGACAAGAGCGTCGTTGTGGTCCCCGACGTCCCGGTCAGCGTGCAGTCGACGGTCGTTTCGACCGGTCCCCACACGCCGAGCGATGTGTTCCGGCAGGAGACCGGAGCGGCCTCCCTGGTCTCCTCGGGAGACACCGGGCAGGGCATCAACGTTGCGGTCATCGACACGGGAATCGACGCCCTGCCGGACTTCGCCGGCCGGTTGGTCGCCGGGGTGGACCTCACCGGGGACCGCCGACCGTTCACCGACAGCTACGGGCACGGGACCTTCGTGGCCGGGCTGATCGCCGGTGACGGAGCCTCCTCGGCTGGCCGCTACAGCGGCGAGGCCCCCGGTGCCGGCCTGATCTCCGTCAAGGTCGCCGGCCCGAGCGGGCAGACGGACCTGGCGACGGTCATCGCCGGCGTGGACTGGGTCATCGCCCATCGCGCCGCTGACCACATCCGGGTACTCAACCTGTCGCTCGGCTTCCAGCCCGTCACCTCGGCGATGCGCAACCCCCTCGACCTGGCCGTCAACGCGGCCTGGCGGGCCGGGATCGTGGTGGTCACCTCGGCCGGCAACGCCGGCCCGTTCAACGGCACCATCATGTCGCCCGGGGACGACCCGCTCGCCATTACCGTCGGCGCCCTCGACGACATGGCCACCAGGACCGTCTCCGACGACGAGATGACCGACTTCAGCAGCGTCGGTCCCACCAACCCCGACGGGTTCGCCAAGCCTGACCTGGTCGCCTCGGGGCGGTCGGTGGTCAGCCTGGCCGCCCCGGGGTCGACCGTCTACGAGCAAAACGGCTCCGCCCGGGTGGGTGACGCTAACTTCGTGGGATCGGGGACCTCATTCAGCACCGCCATCACCAGTGGGGCGGTGGCCCTGCTGCTGTCGGCGCACCCGGACCTGACACCGGATCAGGTGAAGGCCCGCCTGCTCGCCAACACCCGTCCCGGTCCGGTGGGCAATCCCTTCGTCGACGGTCACGGGGCTCTCGACGTGGCTGCTGCCGTAGCCTCCGGCCCGATGGACCTGGCCCAGTCCACCCATGGTCTGAGGCCGGTCGCCTTCGGGACGACCGTGTCCCTGGCCCCGTCGGGCCCGGCCGACACCTGGAACCCGTCCCTGTGGACCGGTGCCGCCTGGAACGGTGCGGCGTGGAATGGTGCCGCCTGGAACGGTGCGGCGTGGAATGGTGCCGCCTGGAATGGTGCCGCCTGGAACGGTGCGGCGTGGAACGGTGCCGCCTGGAACGGTGCGGCGTGGAACGGTGCGGCGTGGAACGGTGCCGCCTGGAATGGTGCGGCGTGGAATGGTGCCGCCTGGAACGGTGCCGCCTGGAATGGTGCGGCCTGGAACGGTGCTGCGTGGAACGGTGCGGCGTGGAACTGACTTCCGCCTCCGGGGTGTAGGAGTTGGACTTTGTGAGGCTGCCGGCGGCTACCCGTTGGATAATCGGGGGGACCGCGGTTTGCAGCCTGCTCGGCGTCGGCTTGGTGCTGTCGGGTCACCATGCCATCCAGATGGACGGCAGCGATTGGCTGGTCGCATCTGTGATGGGCGTGCTCAGCCTCTTCGTCTGGAGCCGGCCGCTGGTGGTTTACCGGGGCGACCACTCTCAGGCGGTGCAGTTCGACGAGGGCTTCCTCGTCGTGATGCTCCTTCTCACCCCCGCGGCGGCGACCATGGCGATATTCGCCATCGCCGTCCTGGTGGCTCAGATCGTGCGCCGGCGACCGCTCGTCAAGTCGCTGTTCAACCTCAGCATCGTGGTCCTCTCGGTGTCCCTGGCGGTGCTGATCAGCCGGTCCCTCGCCGCTCCGGGACCGCATCTCACTGTCGCCGCGGTTGCTGGTGCGGCCGTCGGCGCAGCGACCTACTTCGTGGTTGGGACGACTCTCGTCTCGGCGCTTGTCGTCTCGATGGGAGCGACCTGGCGGGAGTGCCTGTCGGATGACCTGGTTCCGCAGATGGCGTCGTCGGGGGCTGGCGCCCTGGTCGGCACCCTCCTGGCGCTCGACATCGGAGTGGAGCGCTGGTCCCTGGCGCTGGCCGTGCCGCTCCTGCTCCTGCTCCGCCTCCTGGTCACGGCCCAGTTCAAGGCGCAGCACGACCGGGCCCGTATGCAGGGCCTGTTCGACGTCACCCTCGACGCCAACCGGCGGCTCCGTCCGGAGACCGTCATGGGAAGCGTGCTGCAGGCCGCCCGCACCCAGCTGCGCTGCCCGGAGGCCGAGATCACCCGGACCCCGCCGGGGCCGGGGCGGGTGGGGGCTCCCATCGAGATCGCCGGGCGCAACCACTGGCTGGTGGTGTCGGGCCGGCGCCGGGAGGAGCCCTTCGACGAGGCCGACCGCATGCTTCTCGAGGCCATAGCCGCCATCGCCAAGGGGGCCCTGACCAACGCCGAGCTGTACCGGCAGGTGCGCTACGAGCGGGGCCGGCTGGCTTCGATCACCCTCAACATCGGCGAGGGGGTGTGCGCCGTCGACGGCGCCGGCAACCTGACCTTCGTGAACCCGGCGGCGGCCGACCTGATCAAGCTGCCCGCCCGCAGCGTGAGCGTCAACGACTCGTTGCCCGGCGACGCCCTCAGAGCCCCGGACTTCCTGCTGGCCCCGGCTCGGGCGGTCATGGCGGACGGCGGGATGATCAAGGAGGAGGAGGCCCTCTTCGAGGGACGCGACGGCCAGCCGCGCCAGGTCGCCTACACCGCCTCGGCCATGAGGCAGAACGGTGAGGTCATCGGTGCCGTCATCGCCTTCCGGGACATCACCGAGCGCAAGAAGCTCGAGGCCAGCATGACCCGTCAGGCGCTCCACGACAGCCTGACCGGGCTGGCCAACCGCCGGTTGCTGGTCGAACGCCTGGAGGCCGCCCTCGAGCGGTCCGGGGCCGACGGGCAGGCCCACGCCCTGATCTTCGTCGACGTGGACCGCTTCAAGGCCCTCAATGACAGCCTCGGCCATGTCACCGGTGACGCCCTGCTGGTGGCGGTCGGAAGCCGGCTCGAGCAGGCGGCGGGCGACGACGCCCTCGTGGCCCGCTTCGGCGGCGACGAGTTCGTGGTCCTGGTGGAAGGGGTAGGGGAGCTGGACTCGGCGGCTGCGGTGGCCAGGCGCATCTGCTCGGCCGCCGAGGAGCCGCTGGTGCTGGCCGACGGCTACGAGATCGTGGCCAGCCTGTCGGTCGGCATCGCTCTGACCGAGCCGGGCCAGAGCGCCGACGACGCCCTGCGCAACGCCGACGTGGCCATGTACACGGCGAAGGGCCGCGGCGGCACCTACGAGGTGTTCGACAAGCGGCTGATGGGCACGCGGTCATCGGAGCGCATCGATCTGGAAGCGGCCCTGCGCAAGGGGATCGACCGTGGGGAGTTGGAGCTGTTCTACCAGCCGCTGGTGGCCCTGGCCGATGAGCAGATCGTGGGGGCCGAGGCCCTGGTCCGGTGGCGCCATCCCACTGAGGGTCTGATCGCGCCGGACCGGTTCGTGCCGATGGCCGAGGAGACCGGCCTGATCCTGCCCCTCGGGAACATGGTGCTGAACGAGGCCTGCCGTCAGGTGCAGGCCGTCCGGCGCCGGCTGGGGGTCAACCTGCCCATCTCGGTGAACCTTTCGCCCCGCCAGTTCCAGCAGAGCAGCCTGCTGGCCGATGTCGCCACCGCCCTGGACCGGGCCGGGCTGCCCTCGGACCTGCTCAAGTTCGAGATCACCGAGACCATGGTCATGGACGATGTGGAGCGGGCCACGGAGATCATGAAGAAGCTGAACCGTTTGGGCGTGCGCCTGGCCATCGACGACTTCGGGACGGGGCACTCGTCGCTCGGCTATCTCAAGAACTTCCCGGTGCACGAGGTGAAGGTGGACCGGATGTTCGTGAGCAACCTGGCCAGCGATCCGGTGGACGCCGCCATCGTCAAGGCGGTGGTCGACCTGGCTGACGCCATGGGGATAGCTTCCGTGGCCGAGGGGGTCGAGACCAAGGAGCAGCTGCAGAATCTGCAGCGGCTCGGCTGCCATGTCGGGCAGGGCTACCTGTTCTCCCGGCCGCTGCCCGCCCAGGAGTTCGACCAGCTGCTCGACCGGCAGTTCCGGCCCCACCCGGGCGCCATCCGCCGGGGCGGCCTCCGGGCCGTCTAGGCCTGGATCGGCCGGGACCAGCTCCAGGGGTAGTCCGGGTCGGCGCAGCGGCGGGCTGCGTCGCTGATGTCGAGCGGGGAGAAGGTGTCGACCATGACCGCCGTCTCCTCGGTCCGCTCGGCCCCGACCGAGGCCTCCACGCTGCCCGGCTGCGGACCGTGTACGAACCCGGCCGGGTGCAGCGTCAACGAGCCGGCCCCGATCCCGGCGCCCTTCCTGCTCATGAAGTCCCCGGCCGAGTAGAAGAGCACCTCGTCGGAGTCCACGTTGGCATGGTGGTAGGGGACCTTGACCGCGTCGGGGTCGAAGTCGTAGGGGCGCGGCACGAAGCTGCACACCACGAAGCCGGGCCCGGCGAAGGTCTGGTGCACGGGCGGCGGCTGGTGGATCCGCCCGGTGATCGGCTCGAAGTCGCGGATGGACAGGGCGTAGGGATAGACGTAGCCGTCCCAGCCGACCACGTCGAAGGGGTGGGAGGCGTGGCAGTGGCGGGACCAGCCGCGACGGGTGCGGACCAGGACCGGGACCGGTCCCTCGCCGCCTTCGAGCAGATCCTGCGGTACCCGGATGTCCCTCTCGGAAAAAGGGGCGCCCTCGCGCATCTGGCCCCGCTCCGTCAGGTAACGCGACGGCACCGATACGTGCCCGGCCGCTTCCAGGACCAGCGCCTCCACCGCGGTCCCGTCCTGCACCACCCAGCGGTGGGTGGTGGATGCCGGGACGGCGACGTAGTCGCCGGCGGTGACCGCCAGGGGACCGAACACCGATTCGAGCACCGCCCGGCCGGACTGGATGTAGACCAGTTCGTCGCCTGCGGCGTTGCGGTACAGCTCGCTGGTGAGCGAGGCCCGGACCCGGCAGATGGTCACGTCGCTGTTCCCGAGCAGGACCTCCCGGCCGGTGACCATGTCGGCTGGTCCGCCCGTCCCGGACGCCCGGATGTGCCACGGCAGCAGGGGATCGTTGGGAGCGAGCGGCGACCGCTCCACCAGGGCCGGCTCCACCCCGGTGACAGCGCTGGGGGAGCGGCGGTGGTAGAGCAGCGAGGACTCCCCCCGGAAGCCCTCCTCGCCCATGAGCTCCTCGGCCAGGCGGCGCCCTTCGCCATCGCGGTGCCATGTGTGGCGCTTGCGGGGGACGTCGCCCGACTTCACGTAGAACGTCACGGTCGTACCTCCGCGGTCAGCTCGCCGAACGAGATCCACTGCTCCCCGTGCCGGTCGCCGCACCATCCCTCGATGGTCACCACGTCCCCGTCGGCCAGCCACAGCGACCCCTCGCCCAGCTCCATGAGCGAACCGGACGTCCCCGGCCCGTCGCCGGAGATGGTGCCGGTGGCGAAGAGGTCGCCGACCCGCAGGCCGGCCCCGTTGGCCGTCAGGTGGGCCAGCTGCTGGGCCGGTGACCAGTACAGGTCGGCAGATGAGGTGGCCGACACGCTACGGCCGTTGAGGGAGAGGCGGAGCTGCACCTCGACGTTGCGCGGCTCGGAGGCCTTCAGGTGCCGGGCCGGGGCGGGATCCTGGGGCGGTCCGTCCACCCGCCACGGTTCCAGGGCGGCCAGGGGGACCACCCAGGGGGAGACCGAGGTGGCGAAGGACTTGCCGAGGAACGGCCCGAGCGGGCGGTACTCGAACGCCTGGATGTCCCGGGCACTCCAGTCGTTGACCAGGACCACGCCGAAGATGTGCGTCTCGGCTTCGGCGGCGGTCAGGGTGCGGCCCCGGGCCAGGGGAACCCCGACCACGAAGCCGAGCTCCATTTCCACGTCCAGGCGGGCCGTTGGCCCGTACGTGGGACCGGAGGCTGCCGCCAGCATGCCTGACGGGCGGTGCACCGGCTGGCCTCCCACGATCACCGAGCCGCTCCGGCCGTGGTAGCCGATCGGCAGGTGCAGCCACGCCGGGGGCAGGGGATCCTCCCCGGGACGGAGCAAGCGTCCCATGTTGGTGGCGTGCTGGCGCGACGCGTAGAAGTCGGCGTAGTCGCCGACCTCCCACGGCAGGATCATCTCCACGCCCGTCCGGGGCCGTCGGGCCCGGGCCGGGGCGTCGGGCAGGAGGGTCGCCAGTCGGGCCCGGGTGGCCTTCCAGGCCTCGGGGCCGAGCAGCATGTACGGGTTCAGGGATCCGGCCCTGAACACCTCGGCGTCGATCTCCAGGCCGGGCAGGACCGAAAGGTCCACCACCTCGTCGCCCCAGGCCACCACCGTGTGGCCGTCGGCTGTCACCCCTAAGGGCAGGTTCTGCGCCCCGAATCCGCCCGTGGTCATGTCACAGGTTGCCGCGGCGGGCCTGCTCGCGCTCGATGGCCTCGAACAGGGCCTTGAAGTTGCCCTCCCCGAAGCCGTTGGCCCCCTCCCTCTGGATGATCTCCACGAACAGGGTCGGCCGGTCCGTCACCGTCTCGGTGAACACCTGCAGCAGGTACCCGCCGGAGTCGACATCCACCTCGATGCCGAGCCGTTGCAGCTCCTCCCACGGAAGGTCGAACCCGCGCACCCGGGCCCGGGCGTCCTCGTAGTAGGTGTCGGGCATGTCCAGGAACCGCACCCCCCGGCCGTGCATGGATCCGACCGATCCGATGATGTCCGGGGTGGCCAGGGCGATGTGCTGCACCCCCGGTCCCCGGTAGGCGTCCAGGTACTCCTCGATCTGGCTCTTCCTGAGCCCGGGCGCCGGCTCGTTGATCGGCATGACCACCCCGGCGCCGTTGTGCACCACGGTCGAGCGCAGGGCCGAGTACCGGGTGGAGATCTGATCGGCGTCGAAATGGCGCATCTGGCGGAATCCCAGCACCTCGCCGTACCAGGCCACCCAATCGTCGAGGCTCCCCTGCTCCACGTTGCCGACCACGTGATCTATGGAAGCCAGGCCGACTGCGGCTCCGGCCGGCGGCCGCAGGAGGCGCTCCCCGGTGAAGCCCGGCCCCCATCCGCCGTGCCAGTCGTGGCGGTCGACGAACAGGTGGCGGGTCTCGCCGTAGGTGGCGATGGCGGCGGTCGTGACCGAACCGGCGTCCCCGGCGACGCTGGCGGGGGCGGCCACGACCTCCGCCCCATTCGCCGCCGCCGTCTCGGTGGCTGCCAGAGCATCACCGACGCGCCAGGCCAGATGGCGGACGCCGTCACCGTGGCGGCTGACGTGGCGGGCTATCTCCCCGTCGGGGTCCAGGCCGGCGGTGACCACGAAGCGGACGTCCCCCTGGCCCAGGACGTAGGACACCCGGTCCGGGATCCCCGTCTCGGGACCGGCGTAGGCCACCATCTCGAAGCCGAACCCCGACATCAGCCACGCGGCCACGGCCCGGGCGTTGCCCACCCACCACTCGAGGTGATCCCAGCCGAGGATCTGCTCGGCGACGCTGGCGGAGCTGCGGGCGAGTGCGGTGTCGGCCATGTCATACACCTACGCCGGGCCGGGACCTTGGTCAACACATGCAGATCGAGATGAGCAGAATGCTCAGCATATTGCCTCTATGGTGATCAATCGTGCAGGATTATCACCTCGATGGCATCGATGAGCGGTTGATCGCCGCCCTGGCCCGTTATCCCCGGGCCGGGATGCTGCAGATCGCCCGGGAGCTGGGCGTGGCCCGCAACACCGCCCAGGCCCACCTGGACCGGCTGGTGCGCGAGGGCGTGGTCACCGGGTTCGGCCCGGAGGTGGATCTCCGCCGCCTCGGCTACGCGGTGTCGGCGTTCGTCACGTTGGAGATCGCCCAGGGCCGGGGCCCGGCCGTCGATCGGCACCTGGAGGCCATACCGGAGGTGGTCGAGGCCTACATGACCACCGGTTCCTCGGACCTGCTGTGCCGGGTGGTGGCCAGGGACAACGATCACCTCGGCCAGCTCATCAGCCGCATCGTCGATGTCCCGGGCATCACCCGGACCACCACCTCCCTGATCCTGGCCACCCGCATAGCCCCCAGGAGCCGGGAGGTGGTCCACGCCGGATAGTCCTTTACAGGATGGGGTGCCGGTAGGAAGATTCGTTACATGGGATCCGGGTTCAACCGTTACTCGCCGGTGCGGACCACCACCGGGGGCCGGGTGACCGTCGAGCTGGCTGGTGACCACCCGGGGTTCACCGACCCCCGCTACCGGGACCGGCGCGATGATCTGGCCGGGCTGGCCGCCCGGTGGCGTCCCGGTGAGCCCCTGCCGACGCCCGACTACACCGACGAGGAGCACGAGGTCTGGGCCACCGTCTCAGCAGCCCTCCGGGAACTTCACGAACGCCACGCCTGCGCCGCCTTTCTGTCCGGCAAGGAACGCCTGGGTCTGCCGGCCGACCGGGTCCCGCAGCTGTCCGAGGTGGGGGAGCGGCTCCAGCCGATCGGCGGGTTCCGGTACCTGCCGGTGGCCGGCCTGGCCCCCCTGCGGGACTTCTACGGATCGTTCGCCGAGGGGATCTTCTGGTCCACGCAGTACCTGCGGCACCCGTCGGAGCCGCTGTACACGCCCGAGCCGGACGTGATCCACGAGGTGATCGGCCACGCCAATCAGCTGTCCGCCCCCGGCTACGCCGAGATGTACCGGCTGGTCGGGGCGGCGGTCGGACGCACCCGCAGCGAGGACGCCCTGCGGTTCCTGTCCCACGTGTTCTGGTACACGATGGAGTTCGGGGTGGTGCGCGAGGGCGGCCGCCTGAAGGCTTTCGGTGCCGGGATCCTCTCGTCGGTGGGGGAGACGGCCGCCTTCTCGGAGGTCGAGGTCCGCCCGGCGGACTTCCTGGCCATGGGCCGGGCCGACTACGACATCACCCGCTTCCAGCCGGTCCTGTACTGCTGGCCGTCACCGGCCGCGATGGAGGACGGGTTCAGCAGCTTTCTGGCGTCGTTCGACGACTCCACCCCGGCCGCTCTCCGGCGGGCGGGATGAGGACTACAGGCCGGTCCCGGCCCAGCTGATAGGCGGGGGGCTGACGGCCGGGCTGCCCAGGTTGACGACGATCTGGGCGTGCTCGGTCAGCGGGATCTGGCGCAGGTCGCCGCTCCACGGCACACCGTTGACGGTGGCGGTCACCTTGCCGGTGAACGAGCCGAGCTTCGTCGAGGAGAGCGGGACGTGCCAGATGTCCATGAACTGGCCCAGCTGGAAGTTGCGGACCTCCGGGGACTCGATGTGGATGATCCCGTCCTGGGCGTGCACGTGCATCCAGTAGAGGCACTTGGTGCTTCCGTCGGCGAAGGGACCCTGCGGGGTCTGGCTCACCTGGACCGTCGGGACCATGCCCACCCCGAGCGGGACCGAGTAGGGCTTGCCGTTGACGAAGAGGGCCAGGTGCACGTGGTGGTGGTAGACCAGCTGCTCGGTGCTGCTGCACTGGATTCCGTCGATGGTGGCGCCGGTCAGGGCGGCGTTGGCCGGGGCCAGCTGGGGCCCGGTCTCGAGCGGGACGTTCTCCGGGCCGAGGCCGCCGTACACCTTGGCGCCGCTGGTCAGGCTGTAGTCGATGGCCGCCTGGTGCCGGTTGACCCCACTCGCCGATCCGCCGCTGGTGACCAGGGCGATCACCACGATCACGGCGATGACCACGACGCCGGCCCCGCTGTAGAGGTACTTGCGGGGGAGCCCACGGCTTCCCCGCTTGGTCGGCCGGTTGCGGGCCGGGCCGCCGCTACTGTTGCGGGCGGCGGCCGCCTTCCGGGGGGGAACCTTGTTCTGCTGCTCGGCCACGGACGCTCCTTGACGGGGGGCGCGAAAAGTCTAGGTGAGCCCGAAGCGGACCGGGGGGCGCCCGTAGGGAACCCCTTGGCGATCCGGGAGCCGGTTGCTACGATTCCCGGACAAGGTATGCGAAAGAACCGACCTCCAAGTCCACCGGGGGACTCCCTCCTGACATGCGGAGAGGAGGTCCCCCGTGATCGCTAGCGCATTCGTGCATCCGGTCTCGGCCACGCCGGTGGTCGCCGTCACCGGGATTCTCCTCGTGGCAGCCGTGATGAGCGTGCTGTTCGTGTCGTTCCTGTTCCACCGCCGGTCGGGTCGCCGTTAGGCCGGGCCCGGCCCGGCGTCCCGGTCAGCCCTCCAGCCAGAGGGGCGCCCGCTCCAGCAGGTACTGGCTCACGGCCAGAGCCTTGTCGAAGGTGTCGCAGAGCAACTCCTCACCCGAGAGCACCCGGGCCAGCGACACCTGTTGGCGCGCCACGATGGTGATGCGTCGCTCGGCCGGATCGGTGGCCGAGGCGTAGCTGTCTATGGCGGAAGACTCCAGGGGCAGTTCGATCCCGCCGATGCCGGCCAGGTCGATGGCCAGGCGCAGCAGGTCCGGGCCCTTCGGTAGCGGGGGCAGGGCCCAGGTGAAGGTGAGGGGGAAGTGGAACTCGTCCGGCGGCTCCTCGCCCTCGGGCAGGTCCACGACCACGTCCTCGAAGGCCAGGAGCACCCGCGGGTCGACCTCGAGGGCCAGGTGCAGGTCGAGCGGGCCGTTGCACGCGTCCTCCGGGTGGAGATCCACCTCCCACGCCTGGCGCAGGGAGTAGGTCTCCACGAAGTGGCGCTCGTCGTGGACGTGGAAGCCGTGGTCCACGGCGTGGTCCTTCAGCTCGGCCACGTAGCCTGCGACGTCGATGACCGCCATCGGCCACAGACCCTACCCGGCCGCCGCCGGGGGGCGGCGCTGGCCGGGGAGTGGCTGTCCCGACCGCTTGGTACCGGTCGGGTACCGTCGGCGCCGGTGACATCAGCCGAACGCGTCCTCGAGGTGCTCCACGACGCCGCCACCGCGGTGCGCGACGGTCTGCAGGGCCTGCCCGACTGGGGCCCGTCGGGCGCCCGGCCGGGGCAGTACCTGAGCGACGTGGTGGCTGACCGGGCCGCCCTGGCGGTGATCGAGCGAGCCGGGTTCGGGGCCTTCTCGGAGGAGTCCGGGGTCCATCACCCTGAGCGTCCGGTGAGGGTGGTGGTGGACCCTGTCGACGGTTCCACCAACGCGTCGCGCCGCCTTCCGTGGTGGGCCACCAGCCTGTGCGCCCTCGACGACGAGGGACCCCTGGCTGCGGTGGTGGTCAACCAGGCGACAGGAACCCGCTTCGAGGCGGTGCGCGGCGGCGGCGCCCGCTGCGACGGGTGGCCCATCGGGCCGACCGATTGCGGGGGGATGGACCGGGCCATCGTCGCCTTCTCCGGTTACCCGGACCGCTGGCTCGGCTGGGCCCAGTACCGCTCGCTCGGAGCGGCCGCCCTGGACCTGTGCGCGGTGGCGTGCGGCCAACTCGACGCCTTCATCGACTGCGCAGCGGAGTCGCTCGCCCCGTGGGACTACCTGGGCGGGATGCTCGTGTGCGCGGAGGCGGGTGCCGCGGTGGCCGAGGCGTTCGGGCGCGGCCTGGTCGTGCGGGCCGGATCCGAGCGTCGCACCATCGTGGCGGCGGCCACCCCCGACCTGCTGGAGCAGGCGGTGGCGGCCCGTCGGACCCTCGGATGCAACTCCGCGGAATAAATGGTTTGACGGCGTCGTCACAGCCTGTTCTGATGTAAGCGGTGGGGAGCGGTGTGGCCGCTTCCCCGTTTCTCGGCTCTGACGACACCCCGAAGGGAGGCACCGGTGAAGACGATCTTCGTTCACAGCGAGGCGACCGCCGATATCACCGGTGCATGCCCGTCCCGGGCCGCGGTGTGGGGTCTGCGCCCGGAGTCTGCCGGCGCCGCGGCGCGCCCGTCGGCGGTGGCGTATCTCCAGGCGGCGGCCGGCTCCCCCAGCGCCAAGCGCCTCGCCAAGCACGGCATGACCCGAATCAATGCCATCGGTTGGCCACTGGGCCCTCAGGATCGGACGTCCGGATAGGACGAACCAGCAATCCGTAAGAGGGTCCAGAGGCCGCCGGGAGATCCCGGCGGCCTCTTCTTTTTCTCCGGCCCGGCTCCCGGGCTCGACGGCATCACGGACACGGACAGGGACGAGCAGCAGAAAGGACGGCGAGATGTTCGCCATCGAGCTGGGCCAGGAAATCGAGATCTTCACCGCCGACGAGTGGGCCGGGGCAAGCTGCCGCGACGGCACCGGCTCCATGGCCGACCTCTTCTTCTCCGACGAGATCCCCGACATCGTGGCGGCCAAGCGGATATGCGCGACCTGCCCGGTGGCCGCACCGTGCCTGCAGGGGGCCCTCGAGCGGCGCGAGCCCTGGGGGGTCTGGGGCGGCCAGCTGTTCCTGAACGGCCGGATCCTGGCCCAGAAGCGGAAACGGGGCCGGCCGCCCAAGAACCCGCCCGCCGGGATACAGCTCACGGCGTAACGTCACCTCATGAGCGGTGATGACCGGCCGGTCCTGCTGGTGTCGGCCTGCCTGGTGGGGGTGGCCTGCACCCACCGGGGGGACGCCCGGACCCACCAGGCGGTGGAGGCGCTGAACCGCGCCCACCGCCTGGTGGCGGTCTGCCCGGAGGTGGCCGGAGGGCTTCCGACGCCCAGGCCGGCCGCCGAGCGCCGGGGTGACGGCCGGGTGCTGACCGGGTCGGGCGACGACGTCACCGAGTTCTACCGGCGCGGCGCCGAGCATGCCGTGGAGCTGGCCCGGGCGGTCGGTGCGTCCCGGGCCGTGCTGAAGGCCCGGTCCCCGTCGTGCGGATGCCATCAGATCTACGACGGCAGCCACCGCCGGGTCCTGGTCCCCGGCGCCGGTGTGACCGCCGAGGCCCTCCTCGCCGCCGGCGTCGAGGTGGTCTCCGAGGAGGACCTGTAGACCGGCTGTCACAGGGGTCGGGTAGGCAGGGGACATGACGATCAACCGGGCGGTGCTGGCCGGGGTGCTGGCCGCCAGCACCGTCGCGGCCTCCGCATGCCGTTCGACCCCCACCGGTACCGGCCCCGCCGGGACGGCGCCGGTACCTACCTCCGCGCCCGCGACTGCGCCGGTGACTGCGCCGGCGCCCGGGACGGCGCCGGCCACCTCGCCCCGGTCACCGTCGGCGCCCGCAGTGCCGCCCG
>JAKAXN010000050.1 GCA_021816565.1 Actinomycetes bacterium | reverse complement strand
GTCGATACGGGAGAAGCGAGCCGTGGTCTCCGGAACCACGTTAAAGAGCCGGAACCAATAAACAAACGCCAAGCCTCAGCTTGCGCTGGCTGCCTAACTAGCAGCCCGTTCGTCCGGCCCCAGCCCTGCGGGTCGGTAGCGGACGTCATCCAGTAGGGCTCACCCGGCGGTCTTGTCGACAGACCGGCGGGGACATTTTCGTCGACTGGGACCCTCCGCCGATGCCGGTGGCGAGCGGAGGGTCCGAGATCAGATCACCGGATGCGCTCGGAGAAGGCCCGTTGAGGCATCGAAGGACGCGGGTTCGATTCCCGCCACCTCCACTCTCAAAATCGAACAAAAATGCTGGTCAGAGCCCTCTTCCGGAGGGCTCTGGTCGCGCCAGGACACGCACATTCCCCACCGGCACCGACCCGCAACCAGCGGTGCCCGGTCTCTTTCGGGGAACGGCTCCGCTTTCCGGGTTGTCGCCTGGGGGTGACCGGGCAGTAACGCAACGGGGTCGCCCGGCGATTCATGAGATGAATCTCATCGGCCGGACCGCCAGGGGCGGGCGGCCGGGTCGGTCTAGCCCGGAGCACCAGATGCACGCGAACAACCAGGCATCGGAGGATTGGATGGCGGCCACCGGGGCACCGTGGGGCGCGGCCTTCGGCTATCCCGGAGGGGGCCGGTGGAAGGAGGTCGACCCGGCGGTGGCTGGCGATGACGGCCCGGTAGAGCAGCCCGGCGGGGACCTCCTGGCGTTCCTGTCCGCGTTCCGCACCGCCCAGGAAGAGGCCGAGACCGCCCGCCTGGAGGCCCGGGCGGCCAGTCGGCGGGGACCGGGGTCGGCCCGGCGGAGGGCGTCGGAGGAGGCTGCGGCTGCCGGGGCCGGAGGGGACGGGGAGGTCCGGGCTGACGACCCGTACGGGAGCAGCGACGTGCAGGTCGCCCCCGACTGGTGGCTGGCGACCGACGGCCGGTGGTACCGCCCGGAGCTGCACCCCGACGCCGGAGCGGCGGGCGAGTAGGCGGGGCCGGGGGACCCCTTCAGATCGGCCGGGCCGTGCGGCCCCGCCTCCACATCCTGACGCTCAGCATGGCGCACCCGGCGCTGACCAGCGCCCCTCCGGCGAACACCGGGCCCGGACCGAAAGCGGCGTAGGCCGGGGCGGCCAGGAGGGCCGCCAGACCGGCGGCGGCTGTACCGGCGCCGCTCACCCAGCCCTGCCCCGTGGCGGCCAACCGGTCGGGGAAGACCATGGAGGTGGCGGCATAGCTCCCCGGGACCACGATGGCCTGGGCGCACGACTCGAAGATCCCCAGTACCACGATGAGCACGGGGATCCGGACCATCCCGTAGCTGGCCATGAAGCAGGCGGCGACGACCAGCCCGCCCGCCGCCCACGGGAGGGGGGCCCGCCGGTTGGCCAGGCGCCCGCCGACGGGGGCCAGGATGACGAACGGTATGCCGAACAGGGCCAGGCTCAACCCGATCAGCAGGGTGCTGGCGCCGCGGTCGGTGAGAAGCCTCGACCACAGGGCGTCGTAGAGCCCGTTCGGCATCTGCGCCGCCACCGCCACCAGGAGCACGGCCACCACCGCCGGAGCGGTGATCCCGGGCCGGGAGGAGGCCGGGGACCCGTCGGCCCCGCCGGCCCTCGGTTCGGCGGCCACCACGGTGCCCGCCCCGGGGCTGAGCAGCAGCGCCGCCAGGATGAGCGCCTGCGCGGCGGCGACGGCTTCGAAGGGCAGAGCGAGCCCTCCAACGGCGTAGAGGGCCACACCGACCAGTGGCCCGAGCACGATGCCGGCCATCTGGGCGCTGGACAGGAGCCCGAGCCGGGAACCGCGCGCCTCTGCCGGTATCCCGGCCGTTCCGGCCCGCAGAGCGGCCGGCATCACCACGCCGTAGGCCACCCCTCCGACGGCCCGGGCCGCCGTAAGGCTCCACAGCTGGCCGGCCAGGGCGAACCACAAGGGTGCCACTCCGGCCAGGGCCAGGGCGGCGAGCAGCACGCTGCGGGACCTCCGGCCATCCAGGAGGCGGGCCACGCCCAGCTGCCCGAGCAGCGACGCGAAGAACGAGGCGCTCGACATCAGCCCCAGGCTGTAGGTCGGAAGGTGGTGAGCCGCCTGGATGCGGGCCAGCAGGGGGAACAGCACCCCTATGCCCACCGCCTCGACGAACACCGCCGACGCCAGCAGGACGAAGGTTCCGGGTCGGCGGGCCCGGGCGGGCGCGCCTGCTGATGGCAGGACGGTCTGGGAGGGTTCCATGGGTTCGGTCGATCGGGGGCCGGACGGTAGGCCACCGCCGGCGGGCACCACCATGCCCGGACGGTCGGGCCGGCGGCAAGCGGATTGCCGGGAGCCGGCCGGCCCCGCTACCCGGCCCGGGTCCGCTCGGCCGCCGCCACATCGGCCAGCAGGTTGCCGGTGGCCAGGTTGACGTCACCCACGTGGTAGCCGAAGCGGGGGGTGACCTGGGACGACCGGGAGATCAGCGGTCGGTTCCCGACCGATCCGGGGATGGGCGTCACCTGCAGCCACGTGGCGCCGCCGTCCTGCCGGCAGCTTGCGCGGTAGAGGTCCGGATACCTGACCCAGGGGGTGGCGACCGTGGTGCCGGCCGGCAGGTCGGGACCGGCGGCCGGGAACCACGGCTGCAGCGTGGCCGTCCCGCCCCCGATGGCCGCCGGGTTGACGCACAGGACCCGGTGCCCAGCGGGGGACTGCCCCGGGAGGGCCACGGTCCCGGCCACGGGCCGGGGGTAGCCGAAGAACGCATCGGCCGGGGGCCGGGAGCCGAAGCTGGAATAGGCCAGCACGCAGCCCGTCTGGCCCAGACGGCTGCAGGCCGGGATGTGCTGGAAGGTCCCACCCGTGGAGGATCCGGTATGCACCGTGACGTTGCCCCCCAGGATCACGGCCATGAGCAGACGGCCCCGCACGGCGGGGTGGTCGTCGAAGACCTTCTGCAGCAGTTCGATGGCGAGTACCGCTCCCTGAGAGTGGGCCAGGATGACGATCGGACGACCCCTGTTGAAGTGGGCCAGGTAGTCCTCGAAGGCGGCGTGGAGGCTGTCATAGGCCACCGTGAAGGCCCGCGACGTGGCCCCCGGGGCCGACCCGGACAGGTACAGGTGCACCAGGCCGGCCGCGGTGACCTGCCGGTACATCGGCGACCAGACCCGGCAGACGGTGGAGAACGGGGCGGCCTGCACCTTGGCCACGTCGGTCTCCGAGGGCTGGACGCGCAGATCGGCGTTGAGGGTCTGCTCCCGGCTGACCGTCGGATAGATGTAGAAGCAGTCCGCCGACGGGGACGGGGCGGGGGCCGGGTCGATGACCGATGGCGCTCCCGTCGGGGGTACCACGGTGGCTCTCAGGCTGATGGCGCAAGGATCCCCGGGGGCACCGGGTCGGCACAACCACACAGGAGGGGCCGGGGCCCCCGCCCCTTCCGGCCGGGTGCCCGGCCGACCGCAGGCTGAGGCGGCGACCACGGTCGCGGCCAGCGTCGCGGTCAGCATCCGGCCGATCGATCGCCGCCCCCGTCGGGCCGGGCCGGGAATGCGCGCCGGGGTCACCTGATGCATCTCTACTGCCATCCCCAGATCGGCACGAATTCACCCGGCCGGATCGCTCCCGTCCGGTCAGCCCGGCCCGGCAGGTGGGCGGCGGAGGGTCTCCTCATGGGCCAGGGCGGAGTCGATCCCAGAGGCGACCCGGCGCCGCAGCTGATCGGCAGCCTCCTCCACGGCCTGCCGGCAGCGCCGGGCCTCGGCTATGCACTCGCCGAGCCGGCTCTGGTAGTCACCGTCGCCGTCCCCGTCCCCCAGATCTGTGAGGCAGGCCACGGCCGAGTCGAAGTCCTGCAGCAGCCGCTGCCACGACTCGAACGGCTCGACCAGGTCGGCCGGCCCCGACCGACGGAGGACGGCCAGCACCGAAGCAGGCGTGACCGCCTCCCGCCTCAGGGCCATGTGGTCCACGGATGGCAGGACCCGCTCCGCCCGGTCGGTCGCCCGCTCGACGCAGGTCAGGACCTGCACCAGCCGCTCCCCCGGGCCGGCGGCCGGGATCCCGGCCGCCGGTCCGGATGACCGGAGGCTCGGATGCCGTCCCGGGTCGCCGCTGCACATGTTCGGGTTCCTCCCTCGCGATTGGGGCCGACCGCCCGGATCGTCGTCGGTGCGCCTCCAGCCTGAGTACCGATGGTGCGGACGGGAAGGGCCGAAGGTCCGATCGGCGTAGCGGCGCAGGGTCCTTCGCCTCTTGGGCAGCGCAGCGGGTCGCCCCAACAATTCTGGGGTCCGCCCCGCCGGGGAACCGCCCGGCTCCCAGCGCCTGGGAGGAGAACCATGAGCGAGGCTCACACCGGTAGTACGCCAGAGGCCGCCGGCCTGGAAGTCCGGGTCTTCCGTCACGGGAAGCTGATGCACAGGGAGTTCTGCGAGTCCGAGGAGGAGGCCGTCCTGGCCCTCGACTCGTGGTCCGACTTCGATGACGTCGAGTGCCGGGTCACCGAGGCCCTCGGGTCCGGCCGCGGCCTCTTCGACCCGGCCGAGCCGGAAGAGGCACTCGGCGCCGACGCCGACTACGACGAGATGGAAGAGGTGGGCCGCCAGGCCACGGAGCCGCCGACCCGGTCGGGCGAGCGCTGGGAGTGAGCCGGCTCGGCCCCGAGATGCGCGCCGGCCCCGGCCGGCCCCGCCCTGGAGGGCCCCGGAGGCTGGTACCCGTCCCGACGGCCGGGCGCCCGCGGCACGGCGTGGTCGTGGCGGCACTGTTCGCAGCGGTGTTCGCCATCAGGCTCCTCGCCTACTCGAGCTCGGACCCACTCGGTCTGCTGTATGTGGTCCCGGTCCTGGCCGCCGCGTGGTGGTTCGGAGCGACCGGCGCAGCCGGTGCGGTGGCCGCTTCTCTGCTGCTCGTGGCCGCCTGGGACATCTGGCTGGGCGGGCAGGTCACGGCCAGCGGGTTCCTGGTCCGGGCCGCGGTGCTGGTCGCGGTCGGGGCGGCGGCCGGGACCATGATGGACCGCTTCCTGACCACGGTCGACACCTGGGAGGCCCTGCTGCGCTCGTCACCCGACGCGGTCGTGGGGGTGGACTCCGACGGGAGCATCATCGAGGTGAGCGACCAGGCCGCCGAGATGTTCGGCTACCGGCCGGAGCAGCTGCTGGGCCGCCCGGTGGAGACGCTCCTGCCGGTCGACCTACGGCCGAGCCACCCGCGGCACGTGGCGAGCTTCTGGAGCAGCCCCCGGTTCCGGCCGATGATGGGAGGTCGGGCGCTGGCGGCCGTGACCGCCTCGGGCGAGGAGATCCCGGTCGAGATCACCCTGGCTCCGGTGGTCCGCCGCGGCCGGCTGGCAGTCCTCGCGACGCTGCGCGACGTGTCCGCCCGCCGGCAGGCCGAGGAGGACCTGCGCCGGTCCGAGACCCGCTTCCGGGGAGCCATCGAGACGATGCTCGATCCGTTCATAATCCTCGGCCCCCTGCGGGACGAGGCCGGGGAGGTCACCGATTACGTCCACGACTACGTGAACGCGGCGGCCGCCGCCGACTACGGGATCCCCGTCGAGCGGCTGATCGGCCGGCGACTGCTCGACATCCGACCGTTCCTCCGGGGAGGCAGCCTCCTCGGGGCCTACCACCGGGTGCTGGCCAGCGGCGAACCGCTGGTGGTCAGCGAGGTCAGCTTCGCCAGCTCCACCGACCCCGACACCCCCAGGAGGTACTGCGACATCCGGGCCACCCGCCTGGCTGACAGCCTGGCCTGCACCTGGCGGGATGTGACCGCCCAGGTGCAGGCCAGAGCCGAGCTCCGACAGGCGTACCACCAGTTCGAAGCGGCGTTCGACCGGGCCCCGGCCGGGGTGGCGCTGGTGGCGCTCGACCTGACCATACGCCAGGCCAACGAAGCGTTCGCCGACATGCTCAGCGTGACCGCCGGAGGGCTGATCGGCCGGTCTCTAGCGGACCTGACCGATTCGGCGTCAGGAGCGGAGGCGGTCGCCTCGCTGGTCGAGGTGGTGAGCGGCCACGCCCCCACATACAGGGCCGAGTTGAGGCTCACCGGCGGCTACGGCCAGCCGGTGTGGGTCTCGCTGAGTGCAGCGCGCGTGCCCGACGAACTGGACCGCCCCGGATATCTGATCGTCCACATCGAGAACGTCAGCGCCCGTAGGGAATACGAGGAGAGGCTGGTTTACATGGCCAGCCACGACGGGCTGACGGGGCTGTTGAATCGGCGCCAGTTCACCGACGACCTGGATCACCACCTGGCCCTGAACCAGCGTTACGGGGGAGGCGGCGCTCTGATGCTGTTCGACCTGGACAACTTCAAATACGTCAACGACACCCTCGGCCATGCCGCCGGCGACCAGGTGATCCGCAGTATCGCCGATACCCTGCGGGGCCGCCTGCGCGACACCGATCTGCTGGCCCGGCTAGGAGGCGACGAGTTCGCGGTGCTGGCCCCGGGGGCCGACGAGACCGGTGCGCGCCACCTGGCCGAGACCCTGATCGATGCAGCCCGCCAGGGAGCCGGAACCGGGGCGGCACCCGGGCGCATCCGCACCTCGGCCAGTGCCGGGGTGGTGCTGCTCGAAAGCGGGGGCGGGTCGGCAGCCGACGTCCTGGCCCACGCCGACCTGGCCATGTACGCGGCCAAGGACGAGGGCCGTGACCGCTACGTCGTCTACGACCCGGGCAGCCCCCACCTGGCCCGCTGGCACGCCCGGTTCCGGTGGATCGACCGGATACGCGAGGCACTGGAGAAGGAACAGTTCGTCCTGCACGCCCAGCCGATACTCCGGTTGAGCGAGGGCCACGTGACCCACTACGAGCTGCTTCTCAGGATGCGCTCCGGAAACGAGCTGATCGGGCCGGGCAGATTCCTGTACATCGCCGAGCAGCACGGCCTGGCCCGATCCATCGACCAGTGGGTTGTCCGGGAGGCCATCCGGGTGGCGGCCCGCTACCCCGGGCCGGCGGAGCGACGCTTCGAGGTGAACCTCTCGGCCGACTCGCTCGGGGACCCCGAGCTGCCCGATCTCATAGCCGCCTCCCTGGCCCGGGACGGGGTGGACCCGCGCCAACTCATATTCGAGATCACCGAGACCGCCGCGATATCGAACTTCGGAGCAGCCCGGGCGTTCGTGGAGCGCATAACCGACCTCGGCTGCGGCTTCGCTCTCGACGACTTCGGGGCCGGTTACGGCTCCTTCTACTACCTCAAGCACCTGCCACTCCAGTACCTGAAGATCGACGGGGAGTTCATCCGCCAGTTGCCCTCCAGCCGAACCGACCAGCTGATAGTGAAGGCAGTCGTGAGCGCCGCCCACGGCCTCGGAAAGCTGACCATCGCCGAGTACGTGGGCGACCGGGCCACCCTGGAGGCGCTCCGCCGGTACGGGGTGGACTTCGCCCAGGGCTACCACGTGGGGCGCCCGACCGACCCGGCCACGGCCTTCGGACCGGACGGGCCCGGGTCCCCGGAACCGACCCCGACGGGGACCGGTCACTCCGACCCGTAGAGCTCCTCGATGGCCCGGGCGTAGCGCTCGTAGACGACATGGCGCTTCACCTTCATGGTCGGGGTGAGCTCGCCGCCCGTAGCCGTCAGCTCGTGAGGCAGGATGCGGAACCGGCGTATCCCCTCGGCATGGGAACGCCGGGCGTTGACCGACTCGACCGCAGCCTCGATTTCCTGATGGAGGTCCGGGTCGACGGAGAGCGCCTCGTAGTCGTCGAGCTTGTGATGGCTCCGACCCCAACGGCCCAGCTCCTCAGGATCGAGGGCCAGCAGGGCACCCAGGTAGCGGCGACCCTCCCCCACCACCACTGCTTCCGAGATGAGCGGATGGTTGCAGAGGTCCATCTCGATGTCCTGCGGGGCCACGTTCTGGCCAGCCGCGGTGATGATCAGATCCTTCTTCCGGCCGAGAACCCGCAGCGAGCCGCCGGCATCGAACTGCCCGGTGTCCCCCGAGTGCATCCAACCATCGGCGTCGATCAGCTCCGCAGTGGCAGCCGGGTCGTCCAGGTAGCCGAGACAGACGTTCCCGCCCCGTACGAGTATCTCCGAATCGGCAGACAACCTCACCGAGATGCCCGGCAGCGGCTTACCCACCGTACCGATCCGGTTGTCGTCGAGGCGGTTGGCGGCGGTCGGCCCGCAGTCCTCGGTCTGCCCGTAGATCTGGACCATCGGGAGGCCGATAGCGTGGAACCAGCGGATCAGATCCGGGTGGGCCGGCGCGGCCGCCGTCACCACTACCCGGGCCCGGTCGAGGCCGACCTGGCGGCGCAGGACCGCCCCGATGCTCAGGTCCAGGGTGGCGTAGACCGCGCCGAGGGCCCGGTTCGCCGGGCGGCTCTCCTGCTCGGTGGCCACCTTGGCGAGCCCGAGATCGATGTATCGCTCCACCGTCCGCCTGAGAGGCAGCGGCTGGTGCCGGACGCTCCCCTCGATGGCGTCGCGCAGCTTCTCCCACACCCGCGGCACGGCCAGGAACACGGTCGGCCGGCAAGCCGGCAGGTCCTCGGCCACCGTCGCCAGGCTCCTGGCGAACCAGGTCTCGCCGGTGACACCGAGCGGGAGGAACTCGCTCATCATCCGCTCGGCGATGTGGCTGAGCGGGAGGAAGGACAGCAGACGGTCCCCCTCGCCGATGCCGTACACCGGGGTGACGTCACGCAGGGTCCACATGATGTTGCCGTGGGTGATCAGAGCCCCCTTGGGGGGGCCGGTGGTCCCGCTGGTGTACACGATTGTCGCCAGGTCCTGTGGCCGGACCGAGAACGCCCGGGACTGCACCGCTGCGGGATCGCGCCCGAAGCGCTCAGCCCCCAGGGAGACCAGTTCGTCGTACTGGACCACCGCGGCGTCCGTGGAGCGCCGGGTTCCATCCATGATGACGATCTGACGCAGGGCCGGCAGCTGGTCGCGCACCTCGAGCGCCTGGCCCAGGTGACTGTGGCTGTCCACGAAACAGACGACCGCCCGGGAGTGGCCGAGGGCGTACGCCAGCTGCTGAGCGGAGCTGGTCGGGTACACGGGGACCGTCGTGTTGCCGTTGGACATGGCTCCGAGGTCGACCAGGTGCCACTCCGGCCGGTTGGCCGAGAGGATGGCCACCCGCTCCCCCGGCTCGACCCCCAGGGCCGCCAGGCCGGCGGCCACCCTCGACACCTGGAGCTGGTAGTCGGACCAGGTGATGACCTCCCAGTCACCGCCGGCACTGCGGTTGCGCATGGCCGGCGACCCCGCCCGGCGTGACGCGTTGGAGGCCAGGGCCTCGACGATGGTGGCCCCCTGCTCGGGCGGTACCCCCACCCGGGCCGGGCGCTCGGCGCCAGGCAGCCGCAGGCGGGGGATCGGGATGGTAGAAGCCGTTCTCATGGTGCGCTTGACCTCCTGGGGGTTTCACGGGCTCCGGTCGGGCCCGACCGGCGATCGGCTCTGCGGAGCGGGACTGCAGAGCGGGACGGATCCACCGCCGGCCCTCACACCCGGTAGACGGCTGCCCCGGCGGTCACTCCCGCACCGGCGCCGACCAGCAGGAGGGTTGCCGGCGACCTGAGCAGCCCGGCCCGGCCCGCTTGCTCGACCACTGCGATGGCACTGACGGTGTGCAGGTCCCCGGGTGGCGTGAGGAAGCGCTCCGGGGACAGGCCGCAGCGTGAAGCCAGGCTGCCCACCATGGCGGGCAGCCCGGGGGCGACCAGCACCGCGTCGACTGCGCCCGGCTCGAGCTGCTCGGCTCCGAGCACCGACGCGATGGCGTCGGCCGCGACCTCAGCGAGCTGCTCGGCGTAGCCCGCGGAACGCTCCACCAGCAGGATGTTCCGCCCGCCGCTGATCCCGACCGTGGTGCGAAGCCCGTCCCCACCCTCGACCCGGTTGGTCCAGCGCACCGCTCCCAGGCCGACGGGCTGTTCGGCCCAGTGGCAGACCAGCGCCCCGCCGGCGGGGCGGAACGGGAAGCCCGGAGCAAGGCCGTGACCGGGGTCGGCGTCGCTGGCGACGATCAGCGCAGTGGAGATGGTCCGGGCCCGCATGAACCCGTCGACGATCTGCAGGGCGGTCAGAACCCCGGCCGTGCCGTTGGCCACGTCGAACGAGAACGTCCCCCTGCCACCGGGCGAGGGGTCACCGGGGTTGGCCTCGATGTCCTCCTGGATCAGCGGCGCCAGCGCCGGTTCCCCTAGGTTGCGGTCATGGTAGAGACCGGCGTTGACGAGCAGGTCCACCTCGGCTGGTTCCCGGAGGCATCTGTGCAAGGCCGCCCGACCGGCGGCGTCGGCCAGCCGGCGGGCCGACCGGGACGTCGGCCACCGACCTGTTATGACAGCTGTAGCGTCAATTACGGTGGACACGGCTCTCCACCAGATCCTTTCCCGGTCGGAACAGGACCACCCCGATGACGATCCCCGAGGCCAGGGCCACCATCGCGACATTCTCCCCTGCCTCGATCCGCCCCGCCTCCATCTCCTCCACGAGGGCCACGGTGTGGGTGGTGGAGGCGGTGTTGCCGTAGCGGACCACCGTGGCCACCGCCGGATGGGACGGTTCACCGCCGAGCGCCGCGGTCACCTCGGCCATGCCCTTGCGGATGGCCCGGGCCGATGTCTGGTGGGGGATCACGTGGTCGATGTCGCGCATATCCAGGCCGGCTGCGTCCAGGGCCTCTCGCAGCAGCACCGGGGTGTCACGTATGGCGGCCTTCTGCAGGGCCCGGGACTGGGTGAACATGCGGGCCCCCGGATCGCGCCCGGCCGGGTAGGCGAGGCAGAGCCTGCTGTGGTCGGCCACGGTGGTGAAGCCGGCCACGCTGATCGCCTCCTGACCGGCGCCGGCCCGCTCCACGATCAGCGCCGCCCCGGCGTCTCCGAGGGTGAGCGAGGCCAACTCCCGGCTCATGACGTTGCGCACGTGACGGGCGGCGTTGCGGCCCAGCTGGGAGATGTACTCGCCGCTGACCACCATCCCCCGTTCGATGGCCCCGGTCCGGATCCAGTTGTTGAGGACGAACACCCCGGTGAGCATCCCGGCACAGGCATTGGAGATGTCGAAGGTGGTGGCCCTCGATGCCCCGATGGCGCGCGCCACCGCCATGCTGGTCGGCGGTTCCAGCCACTGCACCAGGCCGTCGCGGTACTTGGTGATGCTGCAGTTGATCACCGCGTCGAGTTCGCCGGCGGCGATCCCGCTCGACTCCAGGCAGTCCTCGGCGGCTGCGGTGGCCAGCGTCAGCGAGTCGTGCTCGCCGTGCGAGACCCGGCGCTCGTGTATCCCGGTGAGACGCTCGAGGTCGATCCGGGTGCGGTGGCGGGTGGAGCGCATCAAATCCTCGGTGGTCAGGTGCCCCTCGGGCAGGCACCGCCCGGCCCCGGCGATCCTGGCCGCGTACGGTGCGGGCGCCCCACCGGGGCTGGTCTCCAACATCAGCCAGGAGGAGCGGTCGAGTGAAGCCACGACGCCAGCGTCGGCCCGGCCGCCCACCGCCGGCCAGTGTCGAAAGACCTGACCGCGGCCCCGGCTCCCGGGGCCGTCAGCGCCGGGGCTGACCGACCGGGGAGCGGGGAAGCAGGGCGTTCAGCTCCCAGCCCGCCGCCTGCACCCGGCGCCAACCGGCGAGCTCCTCCTCGTCGTCGCGGGCCGTCCGGACCCCGTCGAGGGCCCGGCTGAACAGCTCCATCAGCCGGTCGAATTCATGTTGCGTCTGGCGGTCCATGTCGGCGCCTCCTTGTGGGCGCAACGCTACGTGCGGCCCCGGTCGGGCAGATAGGGGCCAAAGGCCATCCGGGGGCGGGCGGTCAGCCGGAGCGGAGCTGCTCGAGACCGGGGCCCGGAGCAGCCCGCCAGGCCCGATCCACGAAACCGGAGATGGCCCGGGTGAGCCGATCGGGCGCCCAGCGCAGCTCGGCGAAGGACCGGGCCTCGATGAGCTCGGCGCGGGGAATCTGGCGGGCCAGGTTGCGGGCATCGGCGAAGGCGTGCAGAGGATCGCCCCGGTGGCCGATGACGAGGGTGGGAGCGGCGATGGCGGCCCGCTGCCCGAGCGTGGGGGCAACCGGGCCGAGGAGGACGCCGTGGAGGACGGCGGCCGCTCCATCGGGGTCGGACGAGACCAGCTCGATGACGCTGTCGAGAGGGCCCAGGCCCGGGCGCGGCACCCGGCCGGCCAGGCGCGACACCGCCCGGAACACGGGGTGCAGGTAGTGGAGGGTGAGGAGCAGCGGGACGAAGAGCAGGGCGGCAACAGGGACGCCGGCTTCCAGCACGGGCATCTCGGCTATCAGCCCCTGGACCCGGTCCGGGGCGGCCACGGCCACCTGCAACGAGACGTCGGCACCGAGGGACGCACCTCCGACCACCGCCCGGTCGATCCCCATCTCGTCGAGCAGGGCCACCACCTGGAGGGCGTACAGGTCCATCCTGTGGGCCGTGGCGTGGGGCGCCCGGGTGCTGCGGCCGTGACCCAGCAGGTCGAGCAGCAGCACCTGATATCCGTGGGCCGCCAGGGACCGGGCCAGAGCGCGGTTCATGTTGGCGTCCATGAGCAGGCCGTGTATCAGCACCACTGCCGGGCCGCCCCGCCCGTGGACCTCATAGGCGAGTGAGTGTTCCCCGTAGGTGAACGTTCGCTGCTCGAACAGGTCGCTGCGGGACATGGGGTCCAGACTGTCTGAGTCAGCTGGTGGCCGGCACCGGGCTGTCCCGCTGGGCGGACTGCAGCTCCCCGGCTATCGGACGGGCCAGATCGGTCAGGTCGGCGGCCAGGTCGAGGATCATGTCGTCGATACTCACCATGCCCACGAACCGCCCGGCCCGCACCACCGCCAGCCGGCGGCCCTCGTGGGCCCGGAACCTCCGGTACACGTCGTGCACGTCATCATCGGCATCGACGGTCAGGACGGGCGTGGTCATGGCGCCGTCCACCCGGGCATCGAAGGGCAGACCCCGGGCCATGACCCGGCGAACCAGGTCGCGGTCGGTGACGACGCCGAGCAGGCGGCCCTCGTCGTCGACCACGGCCAGGATGCCCACCCCGGCCCGGTCCATGATGCCCGCCGCCTCGGCGACGGTCTGGTGGGGCCTGACCCCCACCGCCGAACGGTGCACCAGCTCTGAGACCCTCATGGCTCCTCCTTCGCCGCCATTGCAGCGCCCCCGGACCGGGATCGCCAGGGCATTCGGTCCCTGGCCACACAACCGGCGAGGCATGCGACCCGGCCCGGCCCGGGGGTCGGAGCTAGCCGGAGAACCCGGACAGGGCGACAACCGGGCGGTTGAGCCGGGACCCGCCCGTCGACCCGTGGAACAGGGCGTCGCCGTAGCAGAACACCCCGCCGTCGGAGCCGACCAGCCAGTACCCCCGGCCGTCCGCGGTGCCGGTGATCCCGACCACCGGGGCGGCCAGCGGTACGGAGCCGGCGGAGCCGTAGAAGTCCGCGTCGTAGCTGAACACCCCGCCGTCAGCGGCCACCAGCCAGTACCCACCGCTGGCCCGGTCCTCGGTGATGCCCACGATCGGTGAGGCCAGGTGCACCCCGCCGGCGGAGCCCAGGAACCGGGCGTCACCGAAGCTGTAGACGTCGCCGGTGGCCGTCACCAGCCAGTAGCCGGCACCGTCTGCAGTGGCGGCCAGGCCCACGACCGGGGCCCGCAGGTGCAGCCCCGAGGCCGATCCCAGGAACGGGGCGTCCCCGTAGGCGAACACCCCGCCGTCGCCCGCCACCAGCCAGTATCCCCGGCCGTCGGGGGTGGCCGCCATGCCGGTGATGGGAGCGCTCAGGGCCGCCCCAGCAGCGGACCCGAGGAACGGGGCCCCGCCGAAGGCGAACACCCCGCCGTCCGAGGCGACCAACCAGTACCCGCCCGAAGCCGGGGACATGGCGGCGCCGACGACCGGCCGGGTCAGGCGGATACCCCCGGTCGACCCGCAGAAGGGCAGCCCGTAGGAGAACACCCCGCCGTCGGACGCCACCAGGTCGTAGCCGGGCATCGAAGCGGCGGGGGCCCGGCACGGCGCCACCGGCGCAGGCGGCGCGGCGGGCGCCACCCCACTCAAGCGGGGGTCGTGGTGGAACATGGGCCACGACCCCGGCCCGACGGCCAGGGCCCCGTCCGATCCGGGAATCTCGTAGTGGAACACGACACCGACGTTGGCGCCGTTGTAGCCGGCGATGGTGATGCCGGCGGTACCGTTCGGGTCGTCGGTCACCAGCGGGGCGTTCTGGTACCCACCCTGGCTGAGCACGGTCACCAGTGCCCCGCTCCGGCCGTCCAGCACGTCCACCCCGCCGGTGGTGGGGACCAGCAGGTCCTGGTACCCGTCCCCGGTCAGATCAGCGGTTACCACCGAGCCGATCACCCGCCCGCTGACCGGCCGGTGCCACAGCACCGCCCCGCTGGCGGCGTCGAGCACCCACACCGACCCTCCGGTGCCGGTGTCCGTTCCCTCGACCACCTGGAGGCGCCCGTCGCCTTCGACCGCGGCCAGGGCCGGGCTGGAAGCCGTCGACCCGTCCAGCCGGTCCGTCCAGACCCTCCCGCAACGGACGTCGAAGGCGCTCAGGACGTCGGTGTCCGATGCACCCGGCCAGAACGAGCCGGTGCCGACGACTATGCCGGTCGCCCCTCCCGCCAGGAAGGCTCCGACGGCCGGGGAGGAATCGACCTCCTGGGTGGTGTCGTAGTGGCAGATGAGAGCCCCCCGGTCGCTCAGGATCCTCAGGTGGCCGCCGTTGCGGTAGTCCTGACCCAGCGCCGACCCGGCCGTGGATGCGCCGCCCACGATCAGATCCTGGTGGCCCGTCCCGTAGAGGTCGGCGGCGGCCGCCGTCGAGAAGTCGCTGTCGGCGGTGAAGAACGGCCATCCGGGGAGATCCGCCCCGCTGCCCGCATCGAAGGCTCCGGCCTCCTGGCCCAGCGAACCGGCGAACACGCCCGTCCGCCCCTGGATCCTGGTGACGGTCAGCGAGGCCTGCACCCCGAGAGCCGGGCTCCGGTCCTGGGGCGGGTTGGCCAGATCGGCGCCCCAGCGCAGACTTCCCCCCGGCCCGAACGACCGGTATCCGCCGGTGCCGGGTTCGGCGGCGTTGCCGGTTCCCACGAAGACATCGTCGAGGGGGCCGGCTCCGGCGGGCGCCACGGAAGGAGTCGAGTCGATGGGGGCTCCGGCCCGGACCGGCCACCCGGCCACCGGGCTGCCGTCGGAGAGGTGGAGGGCGTAGAGGTAACCGGAGCGGTCACCCACGACCACGGCCGGGCCGCCCGCGTCGAGGGTGGCCACCGACGGTGAGGACTGGGCTATCGGACCGCCCTGATCCTGGTTGAACCCGGCGGACCAGGTCTGGACGAAGCTGGAGGCGCCGAGGGCCGCCTGAGCCTCGGCCGGCCTGTCGGGCGCGACGGCCATCACCGCGGCGAGCAGGCCGAGGGAACCGATCAGCCGCAACCCCAGCCGCCCCACCCCACCGACAGTAGCGGGCCCGGGACCGGGGCTTCCCCGTCGGACCCTAAGCTGGTGGGGGTGGCCACCTTCGCCGACCTCCTCCGGCCTCTCGAGGCGGACGGCTCCGGCCGGGTCGGTTCGATCCTGGACCAGCTGGCCGACGGAATCGCCATCTTCGACCACGACTGGAACATCGTGTGGCTGAACCAGGCCGGCGCGGCCCTCCTGCAGCGTCCGGCTGACGATCTCATCGGCCGCAACCTGTGGTCCCTGTTCCCCGGCTCGCAGGACACCATCCTCTACCGGGAGTACCACCGGGCGGTGGCCGAGCGGCGGGAGGTCGAGTTCGAGCTGTCCTCCGCCCCCCTCGGGGGTTGGTTCGAGATCCGGGCCATTCCCGCAGCCGAGGGACTCGTAGCCATGTACCGCAACGTCACCTCCCGCCGGCGTGACGAGGTGCTCCTCGAGGGCAACCTCCGGGCCATGACCCAGCTGGCGCTCGACGCCCCCCTGAGCTCGGTTCTCGACACCGTCACCTCGACCGTGGAGCGCGAGTCGCCCGAGGGGGCTCTGGCGTCGGTGCTGCTGGCCAGCGACGACGGGCTCCGTCTGCACCACGGGTCGGCACCCAGCCTGCCGGAGAGCTACAGCCGGGCCATAGACGGGCTGGAGATCGGACCCTTGGCCGGCTCGTGCGGGACGGCCGCCCACCGCCGGGAGCAGGTCGTCGTGGAGGACATCAGGTCCGACCCGCTGTGGGCACCGTGGCGGGACCTGGCCGGGGCGGCCGGGCTGAGGGCCTGCTGGTCGACCCCGGTGCTCGACACCGCCGGGCGGGTCCTGGCCACCTTCGCCATCTACTACAGGACCCCCCGCCGGCCGGTTCCGGCCGATCAGCGGCTGATAGAGCAGGCGACGAGGACCGTGGCCGTGGCCATCGAGCACGACCGGCGGCGCCGGGCGCTGGAGAGAGCCGTCGGGGCGGCCAACGGCGCGGCCCGGCGCAGCCGCCGCCTGCAGGGGCTGGCCGCCGAGCTGACCGCGGCCCTCCTGCCGGAGCGGGCGGCCCGGATCTGCGCCGACTATGCCCGGGAGGCCCTGGGGGCGGCCGGGGCATGGGTCGTGGTACGTCACGGCGGGACGGCCGGGCGGGTCCTGGCGTCCGCCGGCCTCCCCGCCGGGATGGCCGACCACCTGGCCGACATCGAGCCTCCCCCAGGACCGGACGGGACCGCCCACACCCCGATGTGGCTGACAACCGAAGCGGCGGTACGGGCCGCGCTGCCGTCCGGATCCCCGGTCCCGCCCGGCTCGCTGGCCATCCTGCCGCTCCGGGCGGACGGGCGACGCATCGGGCACCTCGGGGTGTACCGGTGCGGGTACGAGGAGTTCGGGCCCGACGAGCGGGGGGAGGCCACCGCGGTCGGGGCGCAGGGCGCCCAGGCCCTGGCCCGGGCCACACAGTTCGCCACCACCCGCCACCTGGCGGAATCGCTGCAGCGGAACCTGCTGACCGAACCACCCCGGATCCCTGGGCTGTCGGTGGCGGTCCGCTACCGGCCGGCCACCATGGCCGCCGAGGTCGGCGGCGACTGGTACGACGCTTTCGCCGCCCCGAACGGGTTGCACCTGGTCATCGGTGACGTGATGGGCCACGATCTCGATGCCGCCGGCCGGATGGGTCAGCTGCGCAGCTTCCTCCGTACCCTCGCCCACGACCGGGGCGGCGACCCGGCTTCGCTGCTGCAACGCCTCGACCGGCTGAACGAGGACCTGCAGGTCACCGAGTTCACCAGCTTGATCCTGGGCCGGGTGTCGGACGGACCGGCCGGCCGGGAGCTCGAGTGGGCCAACGCCGGCCATCCCTCCGCCCTGCTGGTCGATCCCGCAGGAGGGAGCCGGATCCTGACCGGGGCGGTGGACCCGCCGCTCGGGATCGGGCCCGGGTTCCCCCGCCGCAACTCGAGAGCCATTCTGCCCGAGGGCTCGACGCTGCTCCTCTACACCGACGGCCTGGTGGAGCTCTCGACGCGCTCGCTAGACGACCGGATCGAGGAGTTGCTGGCCCACGCCACGGGGGCGGCCGCCCTCCCGCTGGACCGCTTCTGCGACTCGGTGCTGGCCTTCGCCCGGGACACCGCTGACGACGTGGCCATCGTCGCGGTCCGCAGCGCCAGCGACTGAAGGCGCCCCATAGGGCCTTTGGACCCTGCTCGGGAGACCGGTCCGGTGCCATCATCCGGCTGACCAGCCCCCGTTCCGAAAGAAGCACCGATGCTGCTGTTCCTCACCGAAACCCAGGGATCGGCTCTCTCGGAGCTCCTGTACCAGGCCATCACCGATCTCGGCTACGAGATCTCCGCCGCCGACGACAACCGGTACCGGGCCGAGCTCATCAGCAGGCGCCAGACCATCCACGACGTGGCCGACGCCCTTCTGGCTGCTGGAGAGACCGAGGACGCCGGGATCGGTCGCCGTCCCTGAAGGAGGAAGCCGTGGATCGACTGAGCCCGCTCGACGCTGCGTTCCTCGAGGCCGAGGACGAGGACCGGCACACGTCGATGGCCATAGGCTCCATCGCCGTCTTCGGCGGACCTCCGCCCACCTACGAAGAGCTCGTCGGGGCGATCGGCGACCGGCTGGCCCAGGTACCGAGGTACCGCCAGAAGATCCGCACCGTGCCCTGGCGGGTGGGGCCGCCGGTCTGGGTCGACGATCCGGCCTTCGACATCCGCTTCCACATCCGCGAGACCGCCCTCCCGGAACCGGGCGGGGACGCCGAGCTGGCCAGACTCATGTCCCGGGTGATGGGGCAGCGGCTGGACCGGGACCGGCCGCTGTGGGAGGACTGGATGGTCACCGGCCTGGCCGGTGACCACTGGGCGCTGATATCGAAGGTCCATCACTGCATGGTCGACGGGATCTCCGGCACGGACCTCTACCGGGTGATGTTCGACTCGACCGCCCCGGCAGCCGGCCCTGCGGTGTCGACGGCACCCGCTCCCGGCTCGCTCCGGCTGGTGGCCCGGTCGATCGGGCAGGATCTGGCGCTGCCGGCCCGGGCCGCCCTCGAGATCATGGGGCTGGCCTCGCAGCCGGGCCGGGCGTGGCGCCAGCTCACCGGAACGGCGCGCGCCGCCTGGGCCGCCCGGTCGGCCCTGCCCCCGGCCCGTCGTTCCTCGCTGTCGGGGTGGGGCGGCCAGCAGCGCCACTACACCTGGGTACGGGTGCCCCTCGCCGACGTCAAGGCCGTGAAGAACGAGCTGGGTGGCACGGTCAACGATGTGGTGCTGGCGGCCATAACAGCCGGCTTCAGAGCCGTTCTGCTGAGCCGGGGGGAGACGCCCAGGGCGCACATGGTGCCGTCGCTGGTCCCGGTGTCGCTCAGGCCGCCCGGCGGGGAGAACGTCTACGACAACGAGGTGTCGGCCATGATCGTCGACCTCCCCGTGCACGTCGCCGACCCGGTGGACCAGCTGGCCGCCGTGTCCCACGGGCTGCGGGCCCTCAAGGCCCGCGACGAGGCCCTGCTGGGAGAGACGCTCCAGGGCCTGGGCCGCCTGGTCCCCTACGGGGCGTGGGCCGCGTTCGTACGCTTCGGCTTCCGGCTCCCCCAACGCGCGATCGTCACCGTGACGACCAACGTCCCCGGACCGCGCACCCCCCTGTACTGCCTGGAGAGGCCGCTTCTGGAGATCTTCCCCTACGTGCCGATCGCCTCCACGGTGCGGGTGGGCGT